>NZ_JBXAXW010000001.1:0-300000 GCF_056781975.1 Dellaglioa sp. CoH-57-MRSF-19 | reverse complement strand
CGTATTTGGACGCTTTATCCCATTAATTAGAACTTTTGTGCCACTTATTTCTGGTACTATTCAAATGAATTACAGACATTTTAGTATTTTCAACTTAATTGGCGTCTCACTTTGGGTAGCCATTGGAAGTGGCGTCGGTTACTACTTCGGCGCAATTCCATTTGTTAAGGATCATTTTTCTATTATTTTCCTTTCAATTGCCGGGATAGCATTACTTCCAGTGGTCTTAGCTGGGTTAGTACAACTTACGAAATTTTTACTTAGAAAAAAACTTGATGCTAAATTCTAGGATAAGCTTTTTAGAATAATCGTTTTCTTTAGCGTATAATGGGGCTATCACATAAACTTCAGGAGGTTCTCATGCCATTTACAGTCTATCTCGTTCGCCATGGTCAAACCATTTTCAATAAATATAATCGGATGCAAGGTTGGTCCGATTCACCACTTACAGAAAAAGGCATTAACGACGGCCACACTACTGGAAAAAAATTATCACAAATTCAGTTTGCTAATGCATACAGTAGTGATACAACCCGCGCAAATCGTACAGCTAACTACATTTTATCTGAAAATGAAAACTCTTCAGATTTAATTGTTACAACATCTGAGTTTCTTAGAGAGCAAGGCTATGGTTACTATGAAGGTGCCGATTCTTCTCAAGCTTGGTTTGTTGTTGGTAAGCCACATGGCGCTGCTAATTTCACTGAGATTTTGCAAAAATTTTCAATTGAAGAGGCACGTGACTTCTTCAAAGAAATCGATCCTTTCCATGATGCTGAAGACGATGCCGATTTTTGGGCACGTCGTAATAAAGGTTTTGATTTATTGCGTAAAGATGCTAAAGATGGCGATAACGTTTTAGTTGTCAGTCATGGGACAACAATCAGAAGTATCGTTTCTCATTTTGCACCCGAAATTGATATTACAATGAGCCCTAAAAACGGTAGTGTAACTAAGTTAATCGTTGATGACAATTCAGTTAAAGTTGAATATTTCAATCATCACGATGATGATAAAATCTAAATAAAAAAGGAGTAACCAATTTTTAAAATTGGTTACTCCTTTTAGTTTAAATTGATTTACGTTGTGTCTTGTAATCGATAACTTCTTTTTCAGATAAATTACCTAATTCTTGTAATTTATCTTCAATAATATTTAAAACAATATTACGATCAGCTTCATTTTCAACAAAATCGTATTTATCGCCATCAATAACTAAAAATTCAGAAACGTCATATTCTTTTTCCCAATCTTCATAATAGCGAAGTAATGTTTTATAGTATTCAACCAATGAGTGGTCAGTTTCAATTTGTTCATAATCACGGCCACGTTTTTGAATACGATTAACCATTGTTTCATAAGAAACTTTAATCATAACCATCAAATCGGGTGATTTTTTATGTGCAGCATAAGGTAACTCTTCAAGCATATTTTCTAATAAATCTTGATAGATGTTATATTCAACAGTTGTGGCATTACCCATTTCTGTATTCATCTTCATAAAAATAGCATCTTCATAAATTGAACGATCAAGAACATTATTATCTTCTTGCATTGCTGCTTTAATCATTCTGAAACGACGATTCAAAAAGAAAGTTTGTAATAAGTAAGCGTAGGGATTTGTTGCTTCCTTATCCCCTGCTTCACGTTTTTTTGCAGCGATTTCGTTACCTTTGTAAAATAAAGGTAATACCGGGTTATCTGTAACAGGTTCGTAAAAAGCCTCTACCCCAAGTTCTTCAGATAAAATTTTTGTCATACTAGATTTTCCTGAACCAATAATACCAGCCAACGTAATCAAAATAATAAACACTCCTTCTTGAATAGTTAATACAATTTATGCAGTTAAAACAATTAGATTTAGACTTGTAATTAATATCTCATTCGGTATCATCTTACTAGTAGTCATAAATAATCTCATATTTTAATTCTCCGTTTATTTAGTATACATTGGATTAAATAAAATAAAAGTCTTTTCTTTTTCTAAAATTAATGCATTAAGTGAGACTATTCATCAAAAACCAGACAGCTCTAAGTACCTTTTTTATTTACAAATTAAATATTTATTTATGAAAGGATTTCATATGTCATTTACCGTTTATATGGTTCGTCATGGCCAAACTTTTTTTAACTCTTTCCAGAGAATGCAAGGCTGGTGTGACTCTCCACTTACAGATAAGGGAATCAACGATGCCACCCATTCAGGAAAACTTTTACGCGATAAATCATTTAATGCCATTTATCGAAGTGACACAATGCGTACAAAAAAAACACTAAGCCATATTTTAAGTGAAACGAATGTTGAAGAAAATGCACAGTTAACACCAATTGAAACAGCACTTTTTAGAGAAGAATATTATGGCTCATTTGAAGGCCAAGATACTGCAGCTGTTATGCAAACAGTTGGTACACCTTTTAATTGTCAAACCTTCAATGATATTCTTGAAAAATATTCCATCGAAGACTCACGTGATTTCATAAAAAGTGCTGACCCTTTTAATTTAGCTGAAAATGACCAAGAATTTTGGAATCGCTATGATCATGCTTTTGATTTTTTACGCACTAACCAAAATAATAATGACAACGTTCTATTAGTTGGTCACGGGACAGCAATTAGAAGTATCGTTTCACGATACGCACCTAATATTGATATATCATCTAGTCCTAAAAATGGTAGCGTCACTAAATTAATCGTTCATCACGATACAATTGAAGTTAGCTATTATGGTAATTTTGGCGAACAACCCATCTAAATAAAGAGAGGTGAATACTCAGTTTTAAAAACTGAATATTCACCTCTTTTTTATTTTTTTAATACCATCCCTTTATATAAGGTAACTGTTACCCAATAATATCCCAAATAGAGAACTGCAAAAATAATAAATGGAATCGTTATATGTGAATATGGATCTGGAATTAATTCCTTGAACATTTGTAGTCCGAATAAAACGTGGATTACACCGACAATTCCAGGTAAGAAGAATAAGATGCCAATTTCGCGCCTAATTGATTTTTTCATTAGTCGTTGCTTAGCGCCTAATTGGTTCAATAAATCATATCGTTTTTTATCCGTTGCCGCACTAGACAATATTTTAAACATAAGAACACTTGCTAACATTGCCAACATCGCAACGCCTAAGAAGAATCCAATGAATTCTAATCCGCCATAAATGCCGTTAGCCAACTGATATACGACATACTTATTCATAAAATAAGATGAATTATCTAACTGATTTTTAGGTATTTCTTCGCTCAATGCTTTTAAGATTTCTTTATTATCTTTAAATGATGCTAACCTAACAGTATGGATACGTTGTGTCTTCGCCGAAACAGCTGAAAATGATGCGTCAGAGACAAGTACTGGATTTAACATATCAGGGGATTCCAATGTAGTTCTAACAGCATTTCCCCATAGATTATCCTCATTTTTAGCTGTCATTTTGGCAGGGTCAACTTTAATAAATTTACCGGTAGCCGTTCCCGTTTCCGTGAAATCAAGCGTGTACAATGGTGATTTCACAAAGTCAGATTTTTTAAAATAACGGACAGAACCAACTTTTTTTGCTTCATAAATGGACTCTTTTTTATCAGTCAATTGACTAAGTAATTTTTTCTCTTTTGTTGATGGATTTTGGACAACAACATCATATGGGGAAGTAGAAGTAGCTGTTTGATCAACCACACCAGAGAATCCCATCCCAACAGTTATTGCGCCTAATGCTAGTGCAAATAACATCGCAACCATTGTTAGAACCCGATTTAATGAACCTAATCGAAAGCTAAGTTGCCCTAATAAAAAGGTATTTAATTGCTTTTCAGAAAATCCCTTATTACGTTTTAATAATTGAACCAATCCACTAAATAATGAATTGAAAATTAAAAATGTCCCAATCAAAATTGTTACGACTGACCCAATAAATCCAGCCATTTGAAACAGTGCTAAATGACTTAATAAATAATAGCCACTTGCAATTAAACCTAATCCTAAGATACTTTGAATTAAGATATTATAAGATTTTAGCTTTTTACCTTGTGGTTGTTCTGCTTCATTTAATAATTTTAAGATAGGCGTTCTTAACAAGCTTTGTCGATTAAATATAGCAGCAATCATGAAAAGAATAACGAAGAAAAGCATTGTTATTAGGATTGCTGGGAAATAAAAAGCTTGAAAAGAATGCGGTGCAAGATCCATTTTATCTACTAAAAATTGGCTAACGCCATATGTCAGTCCAATACCAACTAAAATACCAACAGCTGTTGCAATTAAGCCAATAATTAAAGTTTCAGTGAAAATTAAGCGCCCAATCTTACGCTTTTTAGCGCCTAGCATCATGAACATCCCATAATCTCTTTGACGCATGCTCATTAAAAATGTATTCGCATAGATAATATAAAACAGTGTAATAATTGCAAGTAGTACAGAACCTACTTGGAAAATCATTGCTGCAAATTTTATCGTCGCATTTTGTTTAATAAATTCTTGATTAGTTGCTAATGCTTCAAACATGTAAAAGATTGCTGAAGCCATAATGAGTCCTGATAACAAGATTAGATAATCTTTAAAGCGACTCTTAATTCCAGTTAAGGATAATTTTAATAACATATTGTTTCCTCCCTTCTTAAAATTATTGTTCACTCTTAGCTAGTTCATTTAAAATTTCTTGATAAAACTCTGTTCGCGTATTCGTTCCTTGAATCAATTCTCGACCAATCTTACCATCTTTAATAAAGAGAATTCGTTGACAGTAACTCGCACTAACAGCGTCATGAGTCACCATCAAAATTGATACTTGATCATTTTTATTTAAACTTTCCATCGTTGATAGGAGTGACTTTGCACTTTTAGAATCCAAAGCACCTGTTGGTTCATCTGCTAATAAGATTGCAGGATTATGGACTAAAGCACGAGCTGCTGCAACTCGTTGCTTTTGGCCACCAGATAATTCAGTTGGAAATTGTCCAAGAACACTATCTATCCCCAGTGTTTTCGTTAATTTATCAATACGTTCTTGATATTTAGAAATAGACGCATTCTGTAATGATAGTGGCAATGTTATATTTTCAGCTGCCGTTAAGTTATCTAGCAGGTTAAAACTTTGGAAAATAAAGCCAATTTGTTGTGCTCTAAAATCTGATAGTTTATCGCCACGCATCATTGAGATATCCTGATTATTAATCTCAATTTGTCCTGAAGTCGGCTGGTCTAGTGTTGATAATAAGTTAAGTAATGTTGATTTACCTGATCCTGATGCCCCCATGATACCAATAAATTCACCCTGTTCGACAGAAAAATTAATCCCTTTTAAGGCTTCCGTTTTCTTCTCTTTATTCTTACCGTAGACTTTTTTAACATCTTTTGCGCTTACAACTATTTCTTTCATTTTATTAGTCCTCCATTTATATTTATCATTTTACTATATGTGTACTATTATACATAGTACACATTAAATAGCAATTTTTATTATCGTTAATTCTTAACTTAATTCTCATTAAAACGATTACATTTTATATTAATTTAATTTTTCATGGAAATTAATTAGTCAGTTCACTATACTTATAAATTGTTAGTTTAATTTACATAGTTATTTATCACGGGAGGTACTTATGGAAAACGAGAAAAAAACATTTATATCGTGGCCAGTTTTGGCATTAATGTCATTCGTAACAGTTATTGGCTTCGACGATATCGTCTATAACTTTCAAAATCAAGGTATGGGCGTTATTACATCTTGGATCATTTTATTGCTATTATATGTAATTCCCTATTCTTTAATGGTAGGACAATTAGGTTCCGTCTTTAATTCAGAAGGTGGCGGTTTAAGTTCATGGGTTCGCGGAACTCGTGGCGAAAAACTAGGTTACTTTACGGCATGGACTTATTGGGCTGCTTCGATTCCTTACGTTGTTGATACCGCTAATTCAGTCGTTGTTGGCTTTGGTTGGTTATTTAACGGAAGTAATGCACTCGAAGATAGTTTATCAACAGCTATGTTCGCGTTAATAACATTAGTAATCTTCGTTGGTTTCATTTTTGTTCAACGTTTCTTCAAAGGTTCATTAGAATTTTTAGGTCTTATTGGTGGTGGTACCATGTTCATCCTCACAATTTTATATGTTGTAATGGCATTTGGCTCATTATTAACACCTTCAGGTCGTATTGCAACAACAAATATGAGCTGGCACACACTAATTCCTAAATTTGATTTACATTATTTCACAACAATTGGTTTATTAATTTATGCGATTAATGGTGCAGAATTAATTGCGCCATTTGTCACAAAAATGAAAAAACCTAAAAAAGATTTCCCTAAAGCCATGATTATGTTAACCGTTATGACAATCTTCTTAACAGTTTTCGGCTCATTCGCACTTGGGATTTTCTTCAATGCCCATAACATTCCTAATGATTTTAAAATGAATGGTTCGTACTACGCATTCCTTCGTTTAGGAGATCAATTTCATATGGGTAGTTGGTTAATGTATGCCTTCGCTATTACTCAAATTGTGTACATGTGTGCTCTTCTAGCTGTTCTTCTTGACGCTATGACTCGCATGCTTATCTCTGACACAGGCGCTCGTTATATGCCTAAGAAATTACTTAAAGTTAACAAAGATGGTTTACCAATTAATGGGTACATTTTAACTTGTACTTTAAGTGCCTTCATTCTCTTCTTGGGTGTCTTCTTGCCAGATATGAATACAATCTTTAATTGGTTACTGAACTTGAATGGAATTATTTCACCAGGTGTCACTTGTTGGATTTTCTTCGCCTTCATGCAGATCCGTAAAAATAGTGCTAAATATCCATCAGAATATGTCTTCATTAAAAATGACAAATTAGCTTACGCTGTTGGTTTATGGTGCTTAGTTGTTACTGTTTTGGCAACAGTCTTTGGGATTATTCCTCAAGATGTCGAGATGGGTAGCTCACTATTCTACTACCAGTTAGCCATCAATATTATTAGTGTCGTTGTTCTTATCGGTCTTGGATTCATTATGCCAATGATTGCTGAACGTGAACGTAAAAGAGATGGTATTAAAGATTAAATTCAAAAACGCTATGACTACTTAATTAAAAGTAGTCATAGCGTTTTTGAATTTAATCTTTTATTATTATGCCATCTACACCTATTGACTCACAAATCGTTAAAAACCTCACATCTTCTAGATTTTCAAAATGAACGTGATAGTATTTAAACCACTCACGATATTCTTTATAGGTTGTTATAATTTGATTGGCCTCATTTTTATCATTTTTTAAATCATTGAATAGCGCTCTACGATCCTCATTAAATCCATAAAATGCTGTGTAAGTCGCAATACTTTCAAGAAACACATCAGAAATAATTTCCCAACTCATTTGATTCTCCGGAATATTTCTTTCCTCTAATAATAGCCTCACATCATACGGTAATGCGTTTACATTTTTTATTCCTTCACCTAAACTCATTCGATTACCCCCCGATAATTGCAATTAATATACCACACCCTTCTCATCGATAACAAGCACTTGGCTTGTTATCTATTTTAATTTTTTCTGCGTCTTATAAAAACAAAAAAAGCTTAACAATATTGTTAAGCTTGCCGTATATTTTAAGTTCGCATTTTAAGTTAAATTAATTTTATATTCTAACTTTTTTTTACTTAATTTCTTGTATGATAGCATTTCTTAATTATTACTTGCATATGCTTGTTGACCATCATACCATTCACAGACAGTTAGAAATCTTAATTTCGAAAAACAATTAACATTAGCCTGATATTTTTCGAACCAATTACGATAATACCGATATTGCTTAATTAACTGCGCGGCCTCTTCTGGATTTTGTTTCAATTCATCAAATAGCTGCTTTCTATCATCGTTAAATCCATAGAATTCAGTAAAATTAATTGTACTTTTAATAAATAAATCGAATAATACGGCTAAATCATTATCTTTTTCGCAGAGACGCCCCTCTTGAAAAAGTAATTGTACATCATACGGTAATTCTTTGTACGCTTCATTATATACTTCTGTATCATCTATCATGTTGGGTGCTCCCATTCTCCCCACCATATAAAACCCTTTGTTCCACATAACGTTTTAGTTGAACCTTTTATTCATTCCCAAATCAAAAAATAGTTATGTCGTTACCTAATTCTAATACATCTAGTATACATTATTTTATGCATAATTACCTAAAATTTTTATACTTCCTTTAATATATTTAAGATACTCATACAATTAATAGTTTACACCCTTTTTAAAATCAAAAAAGACCTTTTCAAAAATTCTTGAAAAGATCTTTCTGATTTATTATTCAGCTTCTTCTGCCAAAGTATTGGCAGCTCGTTCCTTATACATAGGGATTTCATCTTCACTTGCTAAAACAAAATGTTCTGGCGAAATTTCAACCATTCGACGTTTTTTACCATCTGCCTCAACTGACGAATCGTATGGTACTGGAATGCGATTACGTTCAAATTCAGGGTCAGGAACAGGAACGGCCGAGATTAAACTGGCTGTATAATCGTGTAAAGGATGTGTATATATTTCGTCTGCAGGAGCTATTTCTAATAACTTACCATAATGCATCACACCAATTCGATCACTGATATATTTAACCATTGATAAATCATGTGCAATAAACAAATATGTTAAGTTATGTTCAATTTGTAATTCCTTCAACAAATTAACAACCTGCGCTTGAATTGAAACATCTAATGCAGAAATAGGTTCATCTGCGATGATAAACTTAGGTTCTACAGCTAAAGCACGAGCAATACCAATACGTTGGCGTTGGCCACCTGAAAATTCATGGGGGTAGCGGCTAGAATGATCTTTATTCAATCCAACTGTTTCTAATAATTCTTCAACACGTTTCGCACGTGCTTCATCATTGGCAGCTAAATGGTGAATATCTATTCCTTCTGCCACAATATCTTTAACTTTCATTCGTGGATTTAGTGATGCATATGGATCTTGAAAAATCATTTGCATGTCACGGCGAAATTGTAATTTATCTTTTTTAGACTTAATTTTACGAATATCAACACCATCAAAATCAATTTTACCATCAGTTGGTTCATATAAATTGATGATACTACGACCTGTTGTTGTTTTACCAGACCCTGACTCGCCCACCAAGCCAAATGTCTCGCCTTCATAAATATCAAATGAAATATCATCGATAGCTTTCACTTCGTCTGGTTTGCCGACATTAAAATATTGTTTTAAATGACGGACTTTTAAAATTTTATTTTTCTTTTGTTCCACTATGTTCAGCTCCCCTTCCTTAGTTTTCTACCAAATTTTGATTCGCTTTAATTTTTGTTTCTTGTTGTTTTGCAAAAATTTTATACCGTCTTTGAATTTCAACTGGCGGCGTTACTTTAGGTGCATCTGGATGCAACAACCATGTAGCTGCTGCATGTGTTGGTGAAACATCGAAGAATGGTGGTTGTTGTTCTGTATCAATCTTCATAGCGTACTCATTCCGAGCGGCAAATGCATCCCCTTTTGGTGGATCCAATAAATCAGGAGGTGTACCTGGAATTGCGTACAGATGTTCACTATCAAGTGTTGGCATTGAATTCAATAAGCCCCAAGTATATGGATGTTGTGGGTTATAAAAGACCTCATCGACTGTCCCATATTCAACAATCCGACCTGCATACATAACCGCTACACGATTAGCCATACCAGCAACAACCCCTAGATCATGGGTAATGAAAATAATTGATGTTTCAATTTTTGCTTGTAATTCTTTCATTAATTCCAAAATCTGTGCTTGGATGGTTACATCTAAAGCTGTTGTTGGTTCATCAGCAATTAAAATTTCTGGATAACAAACTAATGAAATCGCAATAACAATTCGTTGGCGTTGACCACCAGAAAATTGATGTGGATAGTCCTTAAAGCGTTTTTTAGCATCTGTAATCCCAACTAACTTCAAAATTTCCAAGGCTTGCGCCATTGCTTTTTCTTTTTTTACATGTTTATGCTTCATTAATGGTTCAGCAATTTGTCTACCAATTCTCATAGTAGGATCTAAAGAAGTCATTGGGTCTTGGAAAATCATTGCGATATCTTTACCACGAATGTTTTCCATTTGTTTTTCTGATTTTTTAAGTAAATCTTCACCATGAAAAAGAATTTCTCCACCCATAACTTCTGCATTATTAGCTAATAATCCCATTAAACTTTTTGTTGTAACGGATTTACCGGAACCTGATTCACCAACGATTGCTAAAGTTTCACCTTTAGCCAGATGAAAACTAACATCACGTATGGCTTTAACATCTCCAGCATACGTATGAAAATTAATTTCTAGATTGTTAACTTCTAAAATATTTTCTGCCATTTTTCAACACCTACTCTTTCGTTTTTGGATCAAAGGCATCACGGAGTCCATCACCTAATAAGTTGAAGGCAACCATGATAATACATAAAACAATTGCTGGATACCACATTTGGTATGGTAAAAACTGGAAATTCTTTTGACCATCATTCAATAATGACCCAAGTGAAGCTTGAGGAGCACTAATCCCAATTCCGATGAAACTTAAGAAAGCTTCGAAGAAAATAGCACTAGGAATTGTAAACATTGTTTGAATAATAATCACACTCGATAAGTTAGGTAGTAAATGTTTCACTGCAATTTTTACGGGTGACTCGCCTAAAGTTCGAGCTGCAAGAATATATTCTTGATCTTTTAATTTCAACGTTTGTGCCCGAACTAATCGAGCCATCGTTGTCCAACCAGTCACTGCAATTGCTAAAATAATTGATGTTAAACCTGGTTTGAAAACCAATAACATTAAAACAATAACGACCAAGTTAGGTACCGATGAAATAATTTCGATGATTCGCTGCATGAATGTATCAACACGTCCGCCACGCCAACCGGACAAGATTCCATAAGCAACACCGACTCCTAAATCGACTAATGCAGCAACTAGTGCCACGATTAAGGAAATCTTAGTTCCATACATAATTCTTGATAACAAATCACGTCCAAAAACATCCGTTCCTAAAATAAAGTATTTATCTTTTGGAATACTATTTTGTTCATAAGCATCATACCAGCTACCTGATGATGTTTTTAACTTTCCATTTAATCCATCTATTGGTACACCAGGAATTTTAGGTGGTAAATTTGTATACTCAACATTTTGTTCTGTTGCACTATGTGGTGCTAAAATGGGGGATCCAAATGCCAAAATAAAAATTGCAACCAGGACCCAAAGTGAGATAAAAGCCCCTTTATTTTTCTTCAACCGACGCCAAGCATCCTGAACGAAAGTCAACGACGGTGCAGCAATTTTTTCATTATCAATAGCGTTATTTTTATCTAACGGTTCAAATGCATCTACTGGTAGGTCAATTTTATCTGCCATCGTTAATTTCTCCTTCCAGTTAATCGAATTCTTGGGTCAATAATACCGTAAATGATATCTGTTAATAAGATAACAACTACTAGTCCAGCTGAATAAAGCATTGTAACACCCATGATTGTGGGGAAATCATTTGTCAAAATTGATTTTACGAATTGTTCACCAATTCCAGGAATTGAGAATATATTTTCAACAACCATTGAACCAGTCATTAATGCAACCGTATAAGGGCCGATTAATGTTACTAAAGGAATTAAACTATTACGTAAAGCATGGTGGAATACAACGCCAAACTTTGTTAATCCTTTAGCCTTAGCCAGTTCAATGTAATCACTGCTTAGGACATCCACCATCTCGGTTCGAATGAACCTGGCCGTCTCCGCCAGTGGGCCAACCCCTAAAGCAATTGTCGGTAGAATCGTGTAACTGAATCCGCCCCAATCAGCAATTGGTAACCAGCCTAACTTTAATCCTACGTAATACTGTAATAAAACAGCTAAGACGAAAGAAGGAATTGAGATACCTAAGATTGATAAAATTGTTGAAGAAGTATCAATCCAAGTATTTTTGTTAATCGCACCAATGGCACCAATCACAATTCCAATAACTATTCCGAAGATGATAGCTTGTAATCCAAGTTGTCCGGATGGTCCAATACGGCTTGAAATTAGGTATGACACAGGTTGATTACTGTATTGGAATGACGTTCCTAAATCACCCTTAACTAATCCCACTAAGTAAATGAGATATTGTTGCCATACGGGTTTATTCAATCCATATTGTTCATTCATAATCTGTAATTGCTCAGTTGTCATTTTTTGCTGATTCGCATAAGGTGATCCAGGCATTAACTTCATTAAAAAGAAGGTAATGGTTGCGACTAAAAACAACGTCAGTAGCATATAAAAAATTCGTTTAACTAGGTATTTACCCATAATTCTGACCCTCACTTTTGCTTTATTATGTAATTAAAACAAGTCAGAATTAGCCGTGGTAGCTAACTCTCACTTGTTAAATTTTAACACGTTAATTAATTATTTAGTAACATAAGCATCTTTGAAATTGTAATTGATACCAGCTCCATTGTAGATAACACCTTTAACTGTTGATCTTAATAATTGAGCTTGAGCCATTTGGTAAAGAGGTGCAATTCCTTGATCTTTCATCAAGATTTTTTCAGCCTTAACTAAATCATCCCAACGTTTATCTGCATTACTTGCATCTGTTGTTTTTGAAGCTTTAATCAATGCATCATATTCACTATTTTTCCATTTACCTGCATTTTGTGAATTATCTGAAGTAAATAAATCTAAGAATGAGATTGGGTCTGAGAAATCAGCACCCCATGCTGTAACAACAATATCGAAATCACCACTAGTTGATTTTGCTAAACGTGATTTGAATGGGATATTTGTTAATGTTACATCCGCACCATCTAAGTTATCTTCAATCGCATTTTGTAAAAATTCATTTGTTTTCTTAGCTTTATCAGTATCATCACTTAGAAGTGAGAAACTAGCTTTTGTAACACCAACTTCTTTTAATCCTGCTTTCCATAATTCTTTTGCTTTTGCAATGTCTGTATTTGCAGTTGATTTAACGGTTGATTCTTTTGCAAAATCTTCGCCTGTTTTAGGATTTGAAGCAAGACCTGATGATACTAAACCTGTCGCAACAGTTGAGCCATCCCCTAAAATTTTATCAACAAATTGTTTTCTGTTGATAACTAATGAAATAGCTTGACGAATCTTTTGGTTATTAAATAATTTATTCTTTTGATTGTATTGTAAGTAGAACGTTGATGCTTGTTTACGTGTGATATAGTCTTTATCTGTTTTCAATGTTTTAGCTTGTTCAGCAGATAAATTCGTCATATCTAATTTTTGACTTTGGTATAAATTATAGCTTGTTGTATTATCTTTAGAAACTTGGAAATTCATTTGTGTTAGCTTAACTGCTTTTTTATCCCAATAAGTGTCATTTTTCTTTAGGTCCCAAGTTAAGTTAGTTCCTGTCCAATCATTTAATGTAAATGGACCATTGTAAACCATGTATTTGCTTTGTGTGCCATATTTAGAACCATACTTTTCAACAACTTTTTGATTTTGTGGATAGAACGTTGGGAAGCCCATCAATAATTTGAAATATGGTACTTTTTTATCAAGTGTTACAACTAATGTATGTTTGTCAGTTGCTTTGATTCCCAATGTTGATGGCGCCATCTTACCCGCGCTGATTGCATCATAATTTTTAATCCCTGAGAAGAGGTAACCATATTGTGAAGCTGTCTTAGGATTAACGGTCCGTTGCCATGAATAAACAAAATCTTTAGCCGTTACATCGTCTCCGTTGCTCCATTTTGAATCACGAAGTTTAAATGTATAAGTCATGCCATCTTTTGAAACGGTTGTTTTAGTTGCAAGTGCATTTGACACTTTACTGTTCTTACCAATTCTGTATAAACCTTCATTAGTATTGTTCAACATGTTAAAGCTAACTGTATCCGTTGCTGTCGATAAATCCATCGATGGTAATTCAGCTGTTTCAGACCAATTAATAACCTGTTTATCAGCGAGTTCTTTACTATCTGAAGATGAAGATTTAGATCCACACGCTGCCAAGACAATGACAGACAATGCTAGCACACCACTTAATTTCAAAACTGACTTTAACTTCATAATATGACCTCTCCTTTTTTATTTACCTTTTCTTAACGTAGGTTTATCTTACATTAGAAAAAGATTAAAATCAACATTAAACTCTAATTTAATTAAAAAGAGATTCAAGCGCCTTTAAAAAAGCCGTTTAACTATATAAAATATTCAACTCATAACATTTGCACGTTGTTAAAATGAGAGTTTGGCCATTTTTATTCATTAATTCTCATTTAATTCAGTTAACTTATTTTGATGTTCGAATATTTTTTTGAATAAATGTTATACTTAACCTATTAATTAAGTTCCACGAGGAGGTTCTCATGAAAGAAACTTATTCTACAGAAATACCAGTTATTGACGTTTTCATTGCTGGTATCGAAAAACAACGTGAAAATTTAGATTATACAATGTCTGAATTAGCTGCATTAGTCGAAGCTAACAACATGCATGCTGTTGAAGACATTCGTCAGAAATTAGATCGACCAACTGCTGCCCTTTACTTTGGTAAAGGTAAAGCTGAAGAATTCAAGACTGAAAGTGAAGCACAAGGTGTGAAAATTTTAGTTGTAAACGACGAATTATCACCAACTCAAATTCGTAACCTTGAAGCTGCATCAGGTATGGAAGTTATGGATCGTACAGGCCTGATTTTAGCTATTTTTGCTTCAAGAGCACAATCACGCGAAGCAAAACTCCAAGTTCAAATGGCTCAACTTCAATATCAGTTACCTCGTTTAAGAGGGATGCAAGATAAACTAGATCAACAATCTGGTGGTGGACTCGCTAACCGTGGTGCTGGCGAAACGAAGATTGAATTAGATCGTCGTGTGATTGAAAATCGGATTAACCACATTAAAAAAGATCTTGCTGAAATGGACAAAGAAGAATCTACTAGACGTAAACAACGTGATAAATCTGGTATTCCGACTGTTGCATTAGTTGGTTATACTAATTCAGGTAAATCAACGACAATGAACGGCTTGCTTCGTCTAATCGGACAAGATGATGACAAACAAGTTTTTGAAAAGAATATGTTGTTTGCTACATTAGATACAAGTGTCCGTAATATTCAATTTGAAGATAAAAAACAAATTTTATTGAGCGATACTGTTGGTTTTGTCAGCAAATTGCCTCACCAATTAGTAAAAGCTTTCCGTACAACCTTGGCTGAAGCTGCACAAGCTGATTTACTTATCCAAGTGATTGACGTGGCTGATAAACATGCTGAGGAAATGATTCAAACAACTGAAGATACATTAAAAGCTATTGGCGTCGAAAACATTCCGATGATTTATGCCTATAATAAAGCTGATTTAGCAAATATTGATTATCCTACTTTCTCAGATGATAAATTCACTTATAGTGCGCGTGATGAAAAATCACTTAATCAATTAGTAGATATCATTAAAAAGAATGTCTTTAAAGATAACGAAATTATGACTGTTCTTATCCCATTTGATAAAGGTCAACTTGTTGATTTAATCAATGAAAAGGCAACTATCTTAGAAACAGATTATGAAGAATCAGGTACAAAATTAAAGATTGATGCAACAAAAACTATTGCAACCCAATTGCAAGATTACATCGTTTAAAATAATTCTATAAAAAGAGTGCGTGAATCGGTCTGAAATAGCCGATTCACGCACTCTTTTTTGTCGTCATAATCATATCTAGTTTATTGCATGATTCCCGCTGTTATGCTAAAATGCAACTATTCATTTTAGAAAAGGAGGATTCAATTTTGGAAAAAAAACCAGCAGTTGGACTTAACAGATCGTTAGGTCTATGGTCAGCATTATCAATCGTAATCGGAACTGTTATTGGTTCTGGTATCTTCTTTAAACAAGCTTCGGTACTTGACTACACCGGCTCTACTACAAATGCCCTGCTCGCATGGCTATGTGGTGGTATCATAACCTTAACCGCTGGACTAACTGTTGCTGAAATTGGATCTCAAATTCCAGAAACCGGTGGATTATATATCTACATGGAAAAAATTTACGGTAAAATTTGGGGTTTCTTAGCTGGTTGGATGCAAGTTATCGTGTATGGACCAGCTATGATTGCTGCGTTAGGCGCGTACCTTGCTATTTTAATAGTAGATTTCTTTAGTATTCCAGCTGGTTATTCTCATTTAATCGCATTAATTGCAGTCATTTCTATTGGCTTCCTAAATATGCTATCAAATCGTTATGGTGCTTCATTCCAGATTATTACAACTATTTGTAAATTATTCCCTATTGCTGCTATTATTATTTTTGGTTTATTTTTTGGCAATGCAAATGCACTTGGCCAATCTGTTGCAACTGTCAGTCACTCTACAAATAATTTTGGTGTTGGTATACTAGCTACTTTATTTGCTTATGATGGTTGGATTCTGATTGCTAATATGGGTGATGAAATTAAAAATCCTAAAAAGACATTACCTAGAGCTATTGTTTTAGGAATTTCAATTGTTCTTCTTATTTATATTCTTGTTTCGTTCAGTATTATGCGTGTCATGCCTGCTAGTCAAATCCATCAACTAGGCGAAAATGCAACACCACAATTTGCTAAGATTGCCTTTGGCCAACTTGGTGGAAAAATTATGAATATCGGTGTCATTATTTCTATTCTTGGTTGTATGAACGGTAAAATCATGACATTCCCTCGAATTATGTGGGCAATGGGTAAGAACAAACAATTACCTTTCCATAAAGAAATATCTTATTTACATCCAAAATCACATTCACCTGTTATTGCAACATGTGTGGCTTTAAGTATTGCAGCGATTATGATTTTATTTTTTGATGCTGATCGCTTATCTGAAATTTGTATTTTTACAGTTTATTGCTTTTATGTTATGACTTTCGTCGGCCTCTTTATCTTACGCCGTCGGAATAAAGGAACAGATTTAAAACGTGTTTTCTCAGTTCCATTGTTCCCCATAACACCTATTGTTGCTATCTTAGGTGCAGCCTTCGTTTTAGTTAGCGAAGTTCAATCAGATATTGTAGGTGTTTTAATTTCATTTACAATTGTTGCACTTGGTATCCCGGTTTATTTATACGAAACACATAAAAATAAAGATCTATAATAAAAAATGTGTAATGACAGCTATTGTCATTACACATTTTTATTTTTAATTCATCATTTTCCGGGAAAAGGATTATTCACAAAAAGTTGTGTATAAAATTTAATTTCTTGCAAAGTCTGAGCAATTTTATTTTTTGTATAATCTGTTAACTTAGCATCGTTATTTAGTTGTCCATCTTCATTAAATGTTTGATCAACTATTCCCAATAATGTTGGCGTAGGCAACGTGATAAATCCTAATCGATTCAAAATAGGTACTAATTCAGCTGTTGCAAATTGTGCACCGCGCATGTTATCTGAGTAGCCCACAATCTTAACTGGTTTACGTTGCCCTTCAAAAGCCAAATAATCGATTGCATTTTTCAAAACGGCTGGAATAGCATGATTATATTCAGGCGTTAAGATAATAAAGCCATCTGCCGCAGCTACATCCGCTATCCATCGTGCTTCATTTTCAGGTAGTTGTCGATTTTCATTTTGCATAGGTGCCAATTTTTCGTGGAAGAAGGTTAACTGATAGTCACTTAATTTTAGAAATGAAAATTCAACATTATCCTGATTTTTTGCTACTCCTTCAATATACTTAATGACCCTTTTACCAATAGAATTCTCTCTTGAACTCCCTAGAATAACAGCAATTTTCACCATGACATCATCTTCTTTCTAATTTATTTTTCAATCAAACAAACCGTCATTTTATGCCGATTCTACTAACTAATAAAAATGGTTGCTAAAATCTATATAGATTTCAACAACCATTTTTATTTTATTGTCTACGCTAAGCGTCTTTCTAAGTATCTTGAAACCAATGATAGTGCATAACAAACGACGAAGTACATCACTGCTAAAGCGACGAACATTGGAATAACATAATTAGTATTTTGACCGTATACTAATTGTGCATGATACAGTAACTCTGGTAAAACAATGATAGTAGCCAATGACGTATCTTTAATTAATGAGATAAATTGACTAACCAATGGTGGAATCATTTTCTTTAAAGCTTGTGGTAAGACAATCACACGCAGACCTTGCCAATAAGTTAGACCATTTGCGCGAGCACCTTCCATTTGTCCGGGTTCAACAGCTTGAATACCACTTCGAATGATTTCAGCTAACATTGCTGATTCGAAAACGGTCATCGCTAACGTTGCTGACCAGAAAATTGATAACCGAATACCAACATTTGCTAAGCCAAAATAAACGAAAAATAAGATTAAAAGTAATGGTAAATTTCGAATTAAATCAATTATAAAACCAACTATAGCAGATAAACGTTTTACTTTAATATATCGTGTTAGGCCTAGAATAGCGCCAATTATAAAACTGAAAATAATTGAAATAACTGAAACTTCGATTGTTACTAATAATCCTTGTAGTAAGTAGCGAATATTTTCCCAACTATATGCTGCAATAAAATCTGACATATTTTTCTAGACCCCCTTTAACTTAATTTCTTTTCTAAATGTCTCATGTAATAACTTAATGGCATCGTGATAATTAAATATAACACCCCAACGATAATGTACGTGTTGATTGTATCAAATGTTGTTGATGCGATAATATCACCTTGGTACATTAAATCAAATCCAGCAACGAAGGCTAAAACTGAAGAGTTTTTTACCAAATTAATGAACTGATTACCCAAAGGTGGAATCACATATTTAAATGCCTGGGGTAAAATAATATGAAACATCGATTGCATGAATGTTAACCCGTTTGAGCGAGCACCTTCCATTTGTCCAGGATCAACAGCTCTAATCCCAGCACGAACTGTTTCTGCAATAAAGGCAGATGTGTAAATCGTTAGTCCGATTGTTCCAGCTGTAAATCCGTTGATATTCGTAACGTACATAGGTACCACAACGTAGAAAAACATTGCAACAACCAATAACGGAATATTTCTAAATATTTCAATATAGATACGTGCAATAATTTTTAAAATTCGATATGGCATTTCTTCCAAAATTGCAAAGAACGAACCTATAATTAAACTAAAAAATAATGCGAGTACACTTGAACACAATGTATAGCCAAGTCCTGTTAATAAGGCTTGCCAATGTTCTGTAAAAATCGTAATCATTGTTGACTCGCCTCCTTCACACTAAATCCTGGAATATCGCCAAACCATTTGTTTAATAATTTTTCATACGAGCCATCGGCACGCATTTCAGCTAAAGCCTTATTAACTTCATTCTTAAATTCACCTTGGCCTTTATCAATCGCAATTCCGTAAGGTTCATGCGTAAAAGTACCACCAACAACAGCAAAATCAGAATTCTCTTTAACCATCCCATATAAAATACCATTATCAGTTGTTAAAGCATCACCTTGACCAGATTTTAGTGCGGTTAATGCTTGCGCATAATCATCTAGTTCCAGCACTTCTGCTTTAGGTGCATACTTCTTCATGTTAATAACTGAAGTTGAACCCTTAACACCTAAAACAACCATACCGTCTTTATTCAAATCTTTTACGGATTTAATTGAGCTTGTTCTTTTAACTAAAATAGCTTGTCCGGCAGCAAAATAAGAGTTAGAAAAATCAACTTGTTTTTCACGATCTTTAGAAATGGACATCGTCGCAATAATTGCATCAATATTTCCATTTTTCAAAAGTGGAATTCTTGTTTTACTTGTTACCTGAACAAAATTAGCTTTACCATCTTTACCTAAGATTTTTTTTGTCACTGCCTTAGCAATATCAATATCAAATCCTTGGATTTCACCGGTTTTGATGTTCATTAAACCAAATAACTTCGTATCTGCTTTAACACCCCAGTTAATTGTTTTTGTTTCTTTAGCTGTTGTTGCAATGTTGGCTTTACTTTGCGCTCCACAGCCTGCAATAACTAATACCATAGCTATACTCATAAACAATAAGCTAATTTTTCTTAATTGTTTCATATTTTAATCCCCACTCTCACAGTCTTGAGCTCCTTAATGTTTAATAATTTTACTCAAGAATTTTTTTGCACGTTCTTCTTTTGGATTGTCGAAAAATTCTACTGTTGTATCATCCTCAAGAATTTGACCATCAGCCATGAAAATAACACGATCGGCTACTTCACGAGCAAAGCCCATTTCATGAGTTACAACAATCATTGTGATCCCATCATTTTTAGCGATATCTTTCATAACTTTTAAAACATCGTCAATTGTTTCAGGATCTAATGCAGAAGTTGGTTCATCAAATAATAGCGCCTTAGGTTTCATAGCTAGACTACGGGCAATGGCAATTCTTTGCGATTGTCCACCTGATAACATTCTAGGATATGATTGTGCTTTATCATCAAGTCCAACTGTTTTTAATAAATCCATTGCGATTTTTTTATTTTCAGCTTCATCCCGTTTTAAAACTAAACGTGGTGCAAGCATAATATTTTCTAAAACAGTTTTGTTTTCGTACAAGTTAAAATGTTGAAATACCATCCCAACATTTTTTCTGATTTTATCAATATTCGTTTTCTTATCTGCTAAATCAAAATTATCAACTAATAGTTGCCCCTCGTTAACTTGCTCTAAACCATTGATAGTTCTGATTAATGTACTTTTTCCAGAACCAGATGGCCCGATAATAACGACGACTTCGCCTGCTTCAACTTTTAAATTGATATTCTTCAATGCGTGAAATTTATCGTAATATTTCTCCACATTTTTAAATTCGATCATTGCCATACTCTCAATCCCCTTCTCTTAACTCTTTTATTCTTTTTTGTGATACTTTAATTATACTACCAAATGGATGTTTAATTGCAGTCTTTTTTAAATGTACCATATAATCACAAAAAAAGTGATAGCAATGTAGTTATTTGCTATCACTTTTTTACTAATTTTCTTTTTCTTTATAGGCAATTTGAACTTTAACGTGAAATTTATGTGATTCTTCAATAACTGATGATCGACCAGCAACCTTCTGATTACCACCATAAATAGTTGCTGTTGCTAAGTAAATATCATATTGTTCTTTAGCCGTTTCAATATCAGATAAACCAACATGGGTTAGGCGACCAATCAATTGTTTATCAATCTGATTCATTCCAGCGTAAACATTCATTTTTTCGTCTTCTATTTTTAATTCAAAAAATGGAAAAGCAACGGGCTGTGCTAACTCTGACACTGGTTTTCCTGTTTTCTGAATTTCTTTTATAATAGCATCATCTGACAATCCATCATAATCAAAATCTGAATACTTAACTTGCTTCATTTGATCAGCAATTTTTTGAATACTTACTTTTTCGTTTCTATTTGTCCTAAGTGTCGCTGGCATCAGCATTTTAGAATCAAATAGGCCATTCGTTTGAACATAACCTGGTTGCATTCGGCGACGTTTATCTCCTTCAATTTCTTCCTTAGGCGGTCCGCCCAACAATTTTTCAATTTTCGGTGAAGGATCAAATTTAGTTGTTTTATTTGTAAAATAATGAATAACATTTAAAACAATAAAATATAATAAAACAAAAAAAGCAAGAATAAACAAACTACCTCTAACATAATAACCATTTATGAAATATCGTGATGCGATATACAATAAATACCAATTACCAAGAAAGCCTAAAACAGTATAAATTCTATTTTTTAATTTTAAATTAACATTAATAAACCCTAAATAATGGTTTGCTAAATCTAGTAAACTAAACATTTATTTACCTCCTAATCCTTAGTCTGTATTTGTCGTTTCTGCACTGGCTTTGGCTTTGTCAGTCGTTACCGTTTTAGTATTCTTCACGCTACTACTTGTGCTTGTTGCCGAGCTAGCTTTATCCGCATTTGTATCAGTATCTGTACTTGTATCAGTTGTGTCATCGGTACTTGTTTCCGCGCTCTTATCATCCGTTGTATTATCGGCACTTGTACTTGCTGATTTGTTTGATGTTTCATCGGCAGCACTTGAACTACTAGACTCATCTTTTGAACTTTCTGATGAAGAGGACGAATCAGAAGAACTCGTCTCAGAAGATGAACTTACTTCTTTGGAACTCGAATTATCGTCTACTTTAGGTTTAGTTTCCGACGGTGATGAAGCTACTGAAGAAACTGTTGCTCCTTCGTTTGTATTCGTTGTTTTGTTAACAACAACGTTAGTTGCGCCCAATGCAAGTACGATAGAAACAATTGCAAAAGGTGTTATAAATGGTGGCGTTCTATATGCCATTAACTCTCACTCCAATTTTGTACTTTTTCCATTAAACCATTTGTTATTGAAGTTTATTCGAAGATAAACTTAATTTTTCGATAATTTTTTTTGGCATTCATCACAAATCCCATGTAATTCAAATTTATGTTCTTCTATTTTGTAACCTGGTAACTGTTTTACAAAATAATCTAGCGGACAGCTATCAAGTTCAACCACCTTACTACAAGAAGTACAAATAAAATGATGGTGATGTTTGTGACTAAAATCACATTGATATTTTACACAGGCTCGTTCACCATTCATCCGTTGCTCAACAAGACCCATTTCTTTAAATTCTTTGATATTTCGATAAATTGTATTATGACTCATCCCTGGATATTTATTTCTCATATAGTCATCCACAACTGTAACGTCAACATAAGCTTCCTCATACTGACTTAAATACGTTAATAAACTTTTTCTTTGTTTCGTAATTTTATATTTATTTTCTTTTAGTATATGCAATGCATCATCAATTAATTCAGTCAAAAGGCTTATCTCCATTTCTAAATAATAATGGTTACTCTTTAAGAAGAATACCATATCAACTAAAAAAAGCAATCACTCTTAACCTAATGATTGAATTAACTGATCAATCTGTTTCTTTGCGTCAACTAAATCGTCATTAATAATGACATGTGCTATACCTTCAAGATCTGCTGGAAGTTTCATGTCTCGTTTTGCTTCACCAGAATCTAAGCGTAAACTTCGATTTCGAATCGTATCTCCCCGTTTAATTAACCGATCTTGTAATATCTGATTATCCGATACAGACAAATATAAGACAACTGTTTCTTTTGGTAATTCTTTTGAATACGTGATGGCACCTGCCGTATCGAGTACAATTGTCGCATTTTTTGCCTCTGACCAAGCAGCATCTATCGCTTCTCTTGATGAACCATAGTAATGGCGATCATACTCAACATGTTCTAAATAATGAAAATTAAAAAAAGTTTCATCGGATTCAAAATAATAATCGCGACCATTTTTTTCATTAACTCTTGGTTGCCTAGTTGTGTGAGTAATCACCTTTTTGGCATCAAATTGCTTGGTTAGATAGTCTCTAATCGTCGTTTTACCTGTTCCCGGAGCACCCGTGATCACGAATATTCGTTTTTGCATTAAATCATCCCTTTATCGTTTTTAGACTTCTTCATATTATTTAAAAAATTTTTGGTTAATATAAAACAAATGACTTGCATTCATTTTATGTACGTACTATACTAAGCTTCTACTAAAGAAAGTAGAATGCGCTTTCATGGTAGTAAGATATAGAAATACGGAGGATACACACTTATGAAATTTGGAACATTTAGTAAAAACTGGTATACGATTTCTTTAGACACTGAAAAACAAATCTTTATTGCTAGTTCAAAAAATAATCCAGCCATTTCAGGTTCTGGGGTAACAATCGAAACAGCCGTTTCCAACTTATCAACAGAAATGAAATATGTTCAATCTGGACAATTTGTATAGAGGGTAAATGTGAGCTCACGCACATCAACCCTTTTTTATTTGGACTTTTTTACCGATTAAACCTTACCATCAATCGCTTAATGGGTACGTATAATAAACTAACAATGATAATTGTCGAGATTGAATTAACAACAGTTGCAGGTAAACTTAAAAACGCCTGAACAGCGGCGACATTAAAACTAACACCTTTAATCATTGCTTCACCAATCGAAACTAAATATGATGTTCCTATTTTACCAATTCCTGCCGTTGCAGCAATAATGATAATCCAATATTTACCATGATAATTTTTTAATCCTTTCGTAACAACCGTAATTAGTAATGCAATAACCACTACTTCTAGTACAGTAAAATATGACGTATCTGCATAACCATTCAAAATATCAAATAATCCCAGACCAATCGCTCCTGCAATTGTGCCATAACTAAACCCTAAAAAAATCACGGCCAATGCTGCTAGTGAATTACCGAAATGAATAAATGGTTTTCCCACCATAGCTGGGATTGGTATTCTAAAAACTGAGATACCTATATAAATAATTGCCGCAAATAATCCCGCTAAAATAATGCTTCTTAATCTTTCATTTCTCATTTTATTTTTCCATTCTATCGTTAATATCGGGTAAAATACTCATAAAATTAACCCCTAACCTTTGATCAAGTCCTTCATTATCAGAATTACTCATCGCTTTCCATGTTACTTCTACTGCAAATTCCAATGCTTCCCTTAGTGAATGACCATTCATTAACTCACCCACTACGCAGCTTGCTAGCAAGTCTCCTGTCCCAAAATAATGATTCTCACGTTGTTCTTTTAATACCCAACCTGATTCGCCTTCTTTTGTTAGAAAAACAACACCAATTTGATTTTTCTGGTTTGTAACTCCTGTAATTATAACCGCTTTTAAATTTAATTTCTTTAATAAACGTGTTAGTAACTTTTTAATTTCTGCCTCGCTAGGATTTTCCTGATAATTACAGTCTGCCAATAAGTAAGCCTCTGTTAAATTGGGTAAAATTAAATCTGCTTGCGTTAAACATAACATGCTTAATTCTTCTACATAGTCGTTTGTCAGTCCTGAATATAACGTGCCGTGATCAGCCATAACTGGATCAATAACGGTGAGTGCTTTATCATCAGATAACCTATCTAGTAGAATCCCCATCATTTTAATACTTTCTGCCGTCCCTAGATAGCCCAAATATGCGCCCGTAAATTGAACTGGAATAGTTGCCCAGTGTTCTTCAAAAGCTTTTATAAATGGTGAGATGTCTACCTTCATTGGTACTCCAAATCCACCTGTATGACTACTTAATAACATTGTTGGCAATATTGTCGTCCGTTGTTGATAACTAGCTAAAACAGGAACCGCAATCCCTAATGAAACACCACCAACACTAGATAAATCTTGTGCAATCAATAATTGTTTCATTATTCCACCTTCTTCATTTGAAGTTATTTAATTCATTATAAAATGAATACGCCAGAATAGCGATATTTAGTAACCATTTAAAAATAAAAAACTGTTGAAAAATTAGCACTAGGCTAGTTCCTCAACAGTTCAACTATTTCTTCAATTCAATTTTATTTTGTCGACCAATCGCATGTTTTAACATAAACGGTGCTACGATAGTTGAAATAATAATTACCATGATAACTGCCGAATAGTATTCCGTCGACAACAAGTGTGCGGTATACCCAATTTGGACAATAATCAAAGCCATTTCGCCACGAGAAATCATCCCCGCACCGATTACATATGCACTATTTAAATCAAATCCAAGTAACCTAGCACCTAATCCACCACCTAGTAATTTTGTGAGGACGGCCAAAATCGTTAAAATAACGATAAACCAAATATTTTTCATAAATCCATCAAATGACATGCTTAATCCAATACTCGTGAAAAACATTGGAATAAAGACTGCATAACCAATTGGTTCAATATTGGCATCAATTTCTTTTTTATACGGTGTTTGTGCCACTGCAATTCCTGCAAAAAAGGCACCAACAACAGCACTTAACCCCACTAAGTCAGCTAAGTAGGCCATACCTAGACAGATAACCAGTGACATAATCGTAATCGATGAGCCAACTAATAATCGTTCACTTAATCTCATCAAGAAAGGCGCCACCCACTTGAATAGGATTAAAATACCAATGAAGTAAACAAATTCTAATAAGAAGCCAATCCAAATGTTAGCTTGTGCGCTATCACCGGTACTTGTAATATTACCAAATACACTAACTAATACACTTAAAATAACAACAGCTAAGATATCATCCACAACGGCCGCACCTAGGATTGTTGCACCTTCTTTTGAATCTAATCGTTTTAATTCTTTCAAGACTTCGACGGAAATACTAACTGACGTTGCCGCAAAGATAACACCTAAAAATAAAGCCGATTCAAATCCAAAATTATAAATTCGACCAAAGTAATAGACAACTAAGATAGGGAAGACAACACCTAAAGTCGCAACTGATAAGGCCGGTTTTAAATACTTTTTAAGTAGATCTAAATCACTTTCTAATCCCGCCATAAACATTAAAATAATCACACCAATTTCTGCGAACATCGCAAATAAATGATCTGAATGGACCCAATTCAACATTGCTGGTCCAAGTAAAACACCAACTAATAATTGCCCGATAACACTAGGAACACCAATTCGTGTGCTGACATGACCCGCAATTGATGTTGCCACTAATACTAAACAAATCGTTCCTAAAAATGCCATTATTTCTCCTCTCACTTGTCACTATCTATATTAACCATAACATACATTAAAAATAAAAAGCAGCAAATTCCCTCTCGGAATTCACTGCTTATGATTCACTTAATTAAATTAAGCTTCTTCACTGTTAAAAATATATTTTGCTGCGAATGCTGCAATAGCACCACCAACTAATGGTGCAAGAATAAATACCCAAAGTTGTGAAAGTGCATCGCCACCGGCATAAAGTGCAGGTCCAATACTACGAGCAGGGTTAACTGAAACCCCTGTAAGTGGTAAACCAACAAAGATAAGTACTGTTAATGTTAAACCAATCACAAAGCCAGCAATATTACTGTTACCAAATTTTTCACTCGTAACCATCAAAATAATAAAGATGAATAAGAATGCGAATAAGGCTTCAACGAAAAATGCCATACCACCAGGAATTGTTGCATAACTATTTGAACCAAAACCATCAGCAACTTTTGATGTATCTGTCATTGATGAAATAATCATCTTAACCACGCTAGATGCTACAATCGCACCTAAGATTTGACTAACCCAGTAAGCAACCATATCAGTCAATGACATGCGCTTGTTGATGTACATTGCTAATGAAACAGCAGGATTGATGTGTGCACCTGAAACAGGTCCAATAGCATAAACCATCAATGTAATAGCTAAACCAAATGCAAGTGCAATAACAAGTGGGCTACCGTTACCTAACGTAACTGCCCCTGTACCAAATAATACCAAGAAAAATGTGCCGATAAATTCAGCAATATAATTTTTATAATTCAATTTTAAATCCCCCTATATTAGTATCTCTTAATTATACACATAACCATAAACTCATTTCAATTATTTTTTTATTTTTAATTTTTGAATTAAAACCCATGCTGTAATTGGAACCGCTAGAATAACACCTATAATAGAAAATAAAATCATTATTAATTCTGCAACAAAAATTTTATCATTTATAATATCTGCGAATGTAGCATGCGTCTGTACTAATAAAATAAATAGCGCTAAAAAGCCACCAAAGAAACCAAAAAATAGTGTATTAAACGTTGTTCCAATAATATGTTTACCAATACTAATACCAGCTGCGTATAACTTTTTTAAATCAATTGTTGGTGTTTGTTCAATAATCTCATTTAAGCCAGCCGAAATTGCAATCGCACCTTCAGCAATTGCGCCTAAAGTACTAAAAATAGCTGTTGAAATCGCTATTTGCATAAAATTAGCGCCTACTAATAACGAAAATGCTTCTATTTCTTCACTATCTTCTGCACCAAAACCTTGAACTGCAGCAAAATGTTCAACTGGAATAATCAAAAGAACGAGAATAACCAGAACAATTAACGAAGCATAAAAAGCAGTTTCAGTAACTTGCACATTATCATCACCAAGAAAAATCGTAATAGCTAAAATAATAATGCCATTAATTAGGGTCACTGCTACCGGCGGAAATCCTCCCGTAATTAAAATAATCGTAAAAAATAACATGATAAAATTAAAAAATAAGCTTAAAAATGAACGAACACCATTCATTCCTCCAACAATGACCATTAAGACAAATAAAATGGCACTTAACCAACCAATTGTAATCATAATGTGTCATCCCCTTTGATTAATCGACTTGCAAAAAAACTTGCGACAGGTATCGCAATGACAATCCCAATACCGCTGATTAATGTTTGGACAACTCCTAAAGCCATGGTCCATGAAAAAGTATAGCCAATTGTATTGGTCGTTCTAAAGTACAAAACGGCAAGTGGGAAAATGTCAGCAATAAAAATTAAGAATAAGACGTTAATTAATGGTCCCATAATCGATTGTCCAACCTCACGTCCAGATTTAAAAAGTTCTTTCGATGAAATAGTTGGTTGTTCTTTTTTTAATTGAAATAGTGTTGCAACGATATCTGTCGATTCATCCATGACAGCCCCTAGAGAACCTAGTAGTGTGGCAGCAAGGAATAGTTCCTTTGGCGCTTGCGTTGCATAAGATAGAGCTTCGTAATGCATCCCTTGATCATTTGTCAGTTTTAAAATAATGACACTAATGATTAACGATAAACTAGTTCCCGTCAAAGTTGCCAATAACGTGACCAGCATCTGTCGATTAAAGCCAATTACCAAACTCAAGGTCAGTACTGCAAATATTAGAGCAATACCTGCGAAAATCCAAAAGAAGTTCGTAATATTAACGAATATTTCAAATTTAATGGCTAAAAAGAAAATAATCATATTTAAGACGATACTTAATACAGCAATCATGCCACTAAACTGCATAAATCCTACCAGCATACTAACGGCAATCCAAATTAATATGGCCACGACGACATCTCGTTTGAACCCATCAATAATACCAGTTAATCCACTTTTATGAGGATTAATCGTTACAAATACTTGATCATTTTTCTGGTATTTTTGATCATTTGCGCGAGATGAAGAATATGTATTTGGTAGTCTTATTTTTTGCCCTTTATACTTACCATTCATCACAGTTCCAAATAATTTTTGTTTAGTCTGTGTATCTTTATTTTCAAATTCATCTGTTACTTTTTCAGTTTTTTCATCCTTAACCTGTGTTATTTTAACAATCGTATCTGAATACAGTGCTTGATCAAATTTAACACCTATTACGAGTATGCCACCGATAATAATCGTTAGAATTAAAATAATGTTCTTCTGAAGTAACTTTTTCATGGGTTCACACCTCATTTATTATTAATACACTTCCACCAGTTTAACATTTTACAACAAAAAAAGTCCGACCAAAGGCCAGACTTTAATCTATCTTATTTTAACTTTATAAAGCTTTGAAACAGCTAACTATTATCTACTTAATAGACATGTCACGATAAAATAATGTCGTTCCATATGGGTTAATGTGTAATCCGGATGCATCTGGGTTCAATAAGTAGGCCATTGCACCTTGGAAAACAGGTACTGTATAAGCATCTTCTTCGACCAATTGCTTTTCAGCATCAATCAAGCTATTCCAACGTTTCGTTGGATTTGTTGCAAATTCATTTTTAGACTGATCGATATCTTTTAAATATTGTGCATTTTTGTAATCGGTATTTAAATGATAAGCGCCACCATCATTAATAAAGTTAATTGGATCAGCATAATCTGGTGTCCATGTCCCATAAACGATATCAAATTGGTAAGCCGTTGTTGCTGCTAATCGCGATTTAATTGGAATATTACGTGCGTTAATTTTTAATCCAGGTAAGTTACTCTCTAACTGCGCTTGCAAGTATTCAATCACTTGTTTAGCTTCTGGCGTATCAGAACCCAATATTTCAATTGTTAAGTCCTTCTTACCGATCTCTTTAAGTCCTTTTTCCCATTCTGCTTTAGCTTCTTTTTTATTAAAAGCAAGCAAGTCTCCTGCTTCTTTACGGTAATCTTCCCCATTAATCGGATTTGACACAAATTTAGCTGGGACGATTCCATTTAATGCAGATGAACCATCATTAAGAATTTTGCTAGCTAATAATTTTTTATTAAATCCTAGCGCAATTGCTTTACGAATATGTTTATTACCAGTTGCCTCACGCTTAGTATTAAAACCTAAATAACCAATCATTGGTGTTTTACGTGTTGCGAACCCTTTTTCATTCTTATATTGTTTAACATAATCATTTGCTAACATTGAGAAATCAATCTTCCCTGTTTGATATAACTTGCCAGCAGTTGCACCATCTTTAACAACTTGAACGTCAACTTTAGCTAACTTAACTGATTTAGCGTTCCAATAACTGGTATTTTTAACATATGACCATTTGTTATTAGTTCCTTCCCAATCAGTTAATTTATAAGGACCATTCACAATCATATGTTGTGAATCCGTTGCATATTGACTACCTTGTTTTTTAACGTAAGCTTCATTTTGAGGTACAAATGGTGCACCCGTTAATACTTCTGGTAAATAGCTAATTGGTTGTGCCAGAGTAACTTCTAATGTTGTTTTATTCAGCGCTTTAACACCTAACTTATCAACGGCCATCTTGCCATTTCGGATAGCAAACCCATTTTTAATAATATCAATTCGTTGTGAATTAGGTGATGCTGTTTTAGGATTTGCTAGTTTTTGCCAAGCGTAAACAAAGTCATTTGCTGTAACAGGAGTCCCATTTGACCAGTTCTCAGCTCTTAATTTATAGGTGTAAACTGTTTTTGCTTTGTTAACCGTCACACTTTTTGCTGCAGCTAACACTGGTTTATTTTTTTGATTATACGTATACAATCCTTCATAAACGTTTTGTATTGCTTCAACACTAAATGTATCACTGTATTTAGTAGAATCTAAAGTGCCTAATTGATCAGTTACAGCCACTTTTAATATGTTATCGTCTTTCGTCGCTGTTTTTGAACAAGCAGCTAGCACCCCTATAAACATGATACTTAAAACTACCGCAATTTTCCTTCTCACTTTAGACACTCTCCTTTTTTAGTTACCTTAATGTGATTAACTTTACCTAGTTACTTATTTTTTGTCAATAAAGACGTATCATTTCAACCAACTTTACATTTAAGCTATACTTAACCCAGTGTCTTACTCAATTCTGAAAGGAAGTTTTTGACTTATGAAAAATAATCAATTTGCTAACTATACACCTACTTTTGAGACACAAATAAAAGAACTTAAAGCTATTAATTTGTATATAGCCTCCGAAACCAATCCTACACATTTATTTGAACAATTACTCAATAAAATTCTCATCGACTATCAAACAATCGGTGCGAAACAACAAAAAATGATGTCCTTATTAGCGACAGAATCCATTTCTGTTTATGAATTTTTTACTACAAAAAAGGAATTAACACCTGTTATCTTTTATAATGTTGCATTACAGTTACTAGAATTTGAAGTCGATGTCGATTTCAAAATTGATGACCCATTTACGGCAATGGCTAAAATTCAGTTACCTTCTATTGAAATTATTGAATCCGTTAATGATTTTTGGTCCGCATGGTATCTCTTACTGACAACACATACCAAAAATGGCCAAGTCTTCACAGATACACTAGCAAATAAAGGGTACTTTGTTTCATTTTATAAAGATGCGAAACCTTTATTTTTCAATGGAAAAGCGCAACCTGTTTTTGATACAACTAAACTGATTCGTGAAGTCGTCTACGTTGAAGCCCCATTAGATACTGACCAAGATGGTCAACGTGATTTATTAAAAACAGAAATTTTAAGACCACTAGTTACATCCGGACTAAAAGTACCTATTCTTTATACAGCAAGTCCTTACAATCAAGGCACAAATGATGATTCTGAATTAATGCGCAACGTTGATATCCCGCTTACCGAAAAACCAGTTACTGAATTAACTGAATCTGATATCACCTATAACTATCAGAAATCCAACTTACCCGAACCACGATCAATCCTCTCAGAATCAACAGAAACTGAGCAAACCTTTAGCCGTGAATCTTCGTATACATTCAACGATTACATGCTAGCTAGAGGATTTGCAATCGTCTATGCAGCTGGTATTGGTACTCGAGAATCAGATGGTATTCGTACTTGTGGGAGTGTTGAAGAAACGGTATCAACCGTCGCCATTATTGAATGGCTAACGGGACATCGGCAAGCATTCACAAATAAACTCGATAATCGATCAATTAAAGCCACTTGGAGTAATGGTAACGTTGCTATGACTGGTAAATCTTACCTTGGTACGCTTGCTACTGCAGCTGCAACAACTGGTGTATCCGGCTTAAAAACAATCATTTCTGAAGCCGCTATTTCAAGTTGGTATGATTATTATCGTGAAAATGGACTAGTCGTCGCGCCTGAAGCTTGCCAAGGTGAAGATGCAGATGTTTTAGCTGCGCTTTGTTTAAGTCGCCAAAAAGATGCCGCCGACTACGCTAATATTCAAGACTACTTTGACAAAGTTATGAATCGATTATCTATAGGACAAGACCGTGCATCTGGTAATTACAATAAATTTTGGGATGAACGTAATTATTTAAACCAAACTAAAAATATCAAAGCAAATATTGTTATGGTCCATGGTTTAAATGATTGGAACGTCAAACCTCGCCAAGTTGAACAACTTTGGCAAGCATTACGTCCTTTACCTATTGTTAAAAAATTATTCTTACACCAAGGTAAACATATCTATATCAATAACTTTCGCTCATTAGATTTCACTGATATGATGAATTTATGGTTATCAAATCAACTTTATAATATCGAAAATGGTGCTGAGACACTTATTCCCAATGTCACCATACAAGATAACCTAGAAGCTGAAACGTGGCACACTTATGATGATTGGGCAGACCCGGATTCTCCTACCCAATCCTATCATTTCCAACAAAATAAATTAACACAATCAGTCACATCAGATGCTCACCAATTTGCTACTTTCAAAGATAACTTACCAACTGACCTTTTTAACAACTACGTCAGAGATAATCATCTTTGGAATCAAGCTTTAGTTTCAACTAAAGAAACAGAAATGGCTAAAAATAGAATCCAATTAATCTCAGAACCATTAACAGAACCGCTGTTTATTTCCGGTTCTGCTCACATAAAATTGTCTGTTGCAGCACTACAAACAAAAGGGCTCATTAGTTGCATGCTTATCGATTATGGTGAAGAAAATAGACTCACCCCCGTGCCATCCATTCTCAAACGAAAATCTTTAGATATGGGATTTCATTGGCGTGAAGATGATTTGGTTGAATTTACTAAAAATCCCACAAAAACTCCTTGGAAAATGATTTCCAAAGGTCATATCAATTTACAAAATAGGACAAATCGTTATCAAAATGATTCTGTCCTTCCAGGAACTTTCAACACAGTAGATTTTGATTTACAACCAACTGCCTATCACATTAAGGAAGGTCATCAGATTGAATTAATCATTTACGCAACAGATTTTGGGATGACTTTACGAAATAACGATTCAGATAGTTATACTATTAACTTAGCTAATTCGCGTCTTAAAATTCCTTATCAATCTGTTAGTACAGTATCATTATTCTAAATAAAAAAGAAAATCATCAAAAAAATTATTGATGATTTTCTTTTTTTATTTATCAATATCTACGTATTAAGTAATGAGACAATTCGCACACAAAAATAACTTTAATAAATCCAACAATCAAAAATGGTAAAATACCTATTAAAAATGCTTGTTGCATCGAGGTTTGTTGGTAAACCATTAACCAGATTGCTCCTAAAACTAATTGCACACTAGCACCTAATAAATTCCCCATGTACAACTGCCAACGACCATTACCATACCATTTTAAAAACAGCCCCGTTAAGATAATATAGGCTAAAAAACCAAATAAATAACCACCTGTTGGTCCAATTAAAGAAAAAAGTCCCGAATGAAATCCAGCAAAAACTGGGATTCCTATTAATCCTAATAGGAGATAAATGCCCACCGCTTTTAATCCTTCTTGAACCGGTCTCAAACTCGATAATAATCCGATAAAAATGGTTTGTAACGTTAACGGGATTGGCCCCAATGGAATGGTTAACTGGGATAAAACACCCAAAACGGCTGCTAACTCTGCTGCTATAATTAATTGTTTTAACTGTTTATTTTGTCCCATTTGTTAAGCCTTCCACATTCACCTTTGTAATTTCACCAGCCATATAAGTCGTTATTTGCCCATTTTTATCTCTCAATACCAACTGTCCATCATCTTTAATTGTTTCAACTGTACCAATAATTTCTTGATGACCACTTTTTAAAGTAACTGTCTGTCCAATAACTAGTGACCGTTTACGATAATCATTCATGAAGTCACCATTTTGGTAATTCTGATAGATTTGGATAAATTGATTGGTAATTTCAGCAATCAACTCATTCCGTGTGACATTATTCGATTCATCAATTAATGAACCCACTTTATCTTGTAACTCTGGAGATAATTTTTTAAGGTCTGTTTTAAAATCTAGCCCAATCCCTATAACTAAGCTTGTCACTTGCTGCGTTTCAAAATCTGTGACAGCCTCCGTTAAAATCCCGCAGACTTTTTTATTTTGATAATAAATATCATTCACCCACTTTATTTGTGGTTGAATTTTCAATTTATTTTCTAAAGCATAACTAACCGCCATGGCAGTTGCTGTCGTTAGCTGACCAACATCTTTGATAGGTTGATCAATTCTCAATAAATAACTGATATAAATCCCAGTCTCTTCTGGTGATTCAAATGTTCGACCAAATCGACCATATCCTGCTGTTTGACTATTGGCCACTATTAACAGTGGACCCTGTATATCGGGCTGGCTTGAACGCTCTTTCGCCAATACATTGGTAGATGTCACTTCATCAAATAATTCAATTTGCATCATGTCAGTTGTTAAATAAGATTGAATTAGTTGTGCGTTCAACTGATTACCATCATTTAGACTATATCCTTTTTGTGGAATCGTCTTAATGTCAAAACCCTGCTCTTGTAAACTCTTAATAGCCATCCAAATAGCAGTTCTCGAAACGCCAAGTTTTTCAGCCAATAGTTCTCCCGAAATAATAGTATCTTGTTGTCCAGCTAATATTTTTAGAATACTGTCTTTAGTTTTCATTTTACACCGTTAACCTTTTAATTTTATTAGTTAACATAACTTTAAGCTAACTCACTAAAATATGCAACTAACACTCTTAAAAAAATACCATCCTCACTTTCATTCTGGTAAATAATCATAAAAGTGCTATGATTAATCTATTCTTAAGAAATTAGGTGGATTAATATGGCATACGGAACGAAAATTATTACGTTAGATAATGGTTATCATCTCTGGACTCATACTGAAGGACAAGGTGATATCCAACTACTTTGTCTACATGGTGGGCCTGGTGGTACACATGAATATTACGAAAATTTTGCTGAAAAATTAGCACCTCTTGGCGTTCAGGTTTCAATGTATGACCAACTCGGTTCATGGTATTCTGATCAACCAGATTTTACTAAACAAGAAAATGTTGATAAATTTCTTAATATTGATTACTTCATTGATGAAGTTGAAGAAGTCCGTATTAAATTAGGTTTAGATAACTTCTACCTAATTGGTCAATCATGGGGTGGTGCTCTTGTTCAAGAATACGCCTTAAAATATGGTGACCATTTAAAAGGTGCTATTATCTCAAGTATGACTGATGATATTAACGAATATTTAGCAAACGTTAATGCTATTCGTGCTAAAGAATTGGATGCTGATGCGCTTGCCTACATGCAAGAATGTGAAAAAAATAACGATCTTGATAATGACCGTTACCAAGGTTATGTCGATATTTTAAATGACGGCTATGTTGATCGTAAAAAGCCAGCCCAAATTTCTCATTTAGTAAGCACAATGGCTGAACCCGTTTATAATTACTTCCAAGGTAACAATGAATTCGTTGTGACTGGTAAATTAAAAGACTGGTCTACTCGTGACCGCATTAAAAATATTACTGTCCCAACATTAATCACATTTGGCGAACATGAAACAATGCCTTTAGCAACAGCTAAAAGAATGTCAGAAACAATTCCACATGCTCGTCTTGAAACAACTCCTGAGGGTGGTCATCATCATATGATCGATAACGCTCCTGTTTACTTTGATCATTTAAGTACCTTCTTATCAGATGTTGAAAACGACAATTTTAAAGATTAAATTAAAAAATACCACCATTGATAACTACTATCAACGGTGGTATTTTTTTATCTCTTAATCGTGTAACATCATTGCATTAATTGCAACAACAATTGTACTTAACGACATCACAACTGCACCCACTAATGGACTTAAAATAAAGCCAATTGGTGCTAAAACGCCGGCAGCCAATGGTAATGCAATAATATTATAACCTGCACCCCACCAAAGATTTTGAATCATTTTCAATCTTGTGTTTCGACTTAATTTCAAAAATTTTATGATATCCATCGGATTACTTTTAACTAATATAACGTCTGCAGAGTCGACAGCAACATCCGTACCTGAACCAATTGCCATCCCTATTGTTGCACTTGCTAAACTAGGCGCATCATTAATACCGTCACCAACCATGATAACGTTATGTCCTTCGCCCTCTAACTGACTAACAATTTTAGCCTTATCTTCAGGCATTAAGTTAGCACGAACATCTACAATACCTAGTTTTGCACCAACTTTATCAGCAGCTTGTTGATTATCACCAGTTAACATAATCACTTTGATATTCATTTTTTCTAATTTTTCGACTAAACCAAATGATTCTGGTTTAATTTGATCCCCTTGAGCAACATACCCAATCACTTTTTCATTTTGAATTAAATAACTAATTGAATCTCCTTCGTTGTCAGAAGCCATTTCATCCGTTAATAACTGTTGTTTATTAACATAAGCTTCAGAAACAATTTTGAATGCATCATCGTTAATATGTCCTTCTAATCCAACACCATTAATTTGTTGTGTTTCACTTGCAGTTGGAATCTCAATTTTTAAATCTTCTGCTTTTTGAATGATTCCTTTACCCAAAGGATGTGTCGATCCACGTTCTAACGACGCCATCAATCCGATAATTTCTGATTCAGAAAACTGATCAGTAAATGTTTTATATCCGGTTACCACGAAATGACCTTCAGTTAAAGTTCCTGTTTTATCAACAAGTAATGTGTCAATTGTGTGTGCAACTTCTAGCGCATTTCTATTTTTGATTAATAAGCCATTTTTAGCTGATAAAGAAGTACTTCTCGCAACAACTAATGGAATGGCTAAACCTAAAGCATGTGGACAAGCAATCACTAGAACAGTTACAAGAATTGATAATGCCTGACTAAATGTCCCTGTAATTAACCATACAATGAATGCTAAAATACCAACAGTCATGGCAGCATAAAATAAATATCCCGCAACTTTATCAGCTAACGTTTCCGTATCTGATTTTTCTGACTGCGCTTTTGTGACTAATTTAACAACTTGAGCTAAGTAACCTGTTTCACCAGTTCCCGTTACAGTCATTTGGATTTCTCCATTACCATTAACTGATCCACCAACGACTTCATCATCTACTACTTTTTCAACTTGTTTCGATTCACCAGTTATCATAGCTTCATCGACGCTTGTTTTACCAGAAATAATTGTTCCATCAGCTGGAATCGTTTCATTTCCTTTAACTAACAGAATATCTCCAACATGAACATTTGTTAAATCAACATCTTCAATTTTTTTATTTTCTCTAACGATATGTGCTTGTTTAGGTAAGAGTTGTGCTAATTTTTGAACAGCATCTCCTGCTGACATAACAGCGTTCATTTCAATCCAATGACCTAACAACATAATGACAATTAACGTTGCTAACTCCCAGAAGAAATCCATAACATGATGACTTGGATCTACAAGATTATTCATCACAACAGCATATAAGCTATACAAGTATGCCACACTAATACCCATTGCGATTAAGGTCATCATTGCTGGCTTTTTATCTGCAAGCTCCATCTTTGCACTATCTAAAAATGTTTTACCGCCATAGAAAAATAATCCAGTACCAATAAGTGCTACAACCCAATCAGATCCAGGGAAAGTAAACTGTAAGGGTAAGTTAATCCCCATCATAGGTGTCATTAAAACAATAGGAATTGCTAAAACTAAAGAAATCCAGAATTTCAATTTTAGATTTCCCATATGCATCATGTGCCCACCCATGTTCATTTGATCGTGGTCCATTCCTTCCATATCCATGTGATCCATACTCATGTGGTCCATATTTTTCATATCCTTATGATTCATATTCATGTGATCCATTTCTTTCATATCTTTGTGATCCATTTATACCGCCTCCATTAATTTATATTTTTAGTTTACACTTGTAAACTTAGATAGTCAAATAATTTATCTGTTACAAAAAAAATGTCAAAGAGATAAATATCCCTTTGACATTTTTATATAATCACATAAACATTTTAGTTAATTTACAATTCTATGCATCTTTACCAATTGTTTTACGACGGTTAACTTCTTTTTCAGCAAGTACATCGGAATCTTTAAATCCAAAGACCCAAGTACAACCAAATGCTACGATTATTGTAACAATTGATGCAATCCAAAAGTTAATTTCGTTACTCATTCCTCCACCAAACTTTAAAGGTGTAAAGAATGAAGGGAATCCGATTAATGAACCAGTAAATCCGTACATATTAACGTTTAATAGTCCGGCTACTAATCCACCAACTGCACCACCAATATTAGCTGCTAAGAAGACACGCCCATATTTTAAGGTAATCCCATAAATAGCTGGTTCTGTAATACCACTGAATGCTGCAATAACTGCACCACCAGATAATTCTTTAATGTTAGCCATTTTTGATTTAATCATAACTGCCATTACAGCAGCACCTTGAGCTACCATTGTAATTGAAACAATTGCATTTAAGTAGCTGTAGCCTTTTGAAGCAATATCGTTTGCGATTAAAGGAACAACTGCCCAATGTAAACCAAAGATAACTAAACATTGATATAATCCACCAATAACAAAACCTGCAATTGGGTAGTTTGCTGTTAAAATTGTGTTTAAAATAATAGAAATACCTGTACTAATTAACGTAATAATAGGTCCAACAATAATGATAATAGCGGCCGAAACGATCATAACTTCTAACAATGGTACAAAAATCATTCGTAAAACTTGTGGAATAACTTTTTTGAGTCCTTTTTCAACATAATGTGCTAACCATGCTCCAGCAATAATTGGGAAAATACTGTAAGTATAGTTAACCATATGAATTGGAATCCCAAATAAGTTAGTATTTAATGACATCCCCAAAAGTTGTCCAAACACTTTTGTTCCTGTTGCAATACCAAAAAGTGAAGGATATACCAAGACACCACCAACAATAGCCATAATAATTGGATCAGATTTTAACTTCTGTGCAGCTGTGAATCCAACAATAATAGGTAAGAAATAGAATGCTGAATCTCCCATGGCTGATAAGAAAATGTAAGTCTGTGATGTGGCTTCTGTCCAACGAAAATCGACAGCCATTTGAAGTAATCCTTTTAAAATACCACTAGCAGCCAATAATCCAATTACTGGCATCATAGAACCTGTGATAACACCAATCAAAGTATTAAATCCAGCATTCAATTTTCCACGGAATGTTGTTGGTTTTTCCTCAGCTGGTGCATCATCGGCAGCATCGACCTCGCCACCTGCGTATGATGTTCCTAATTGTGCAATAACTGCATCATAGACATCAGTAACAGCTGGTCCAATAACAACTTGATATTGTCCAACAGCATGACGAACATCAATTACACCTGTTAAATTTTTAATCACTTCATCGTCTGCTTTACTTTCATCAACTAAGTAAAATCGTAACCGCGTAATACAATGGATTAAACTCTTAATATTCTCTTTACCACCGACTTGTTTGATAATGTCTGTAGCTAATTGTGTGTAATCTTTTGCCATAACTATTCCTCCCCTTTTGCAGTACCAGATCCCACTTCCGTGCCACCTTCAAAAGGTTGTGGTTCCGATAATGTTAATTTGTCTAATTTATCTTGTGTATTTGTAATTACTACCATTAAAACATTGTCTAATTGTGCTTCAGAAACTTGTGTTAAATCCATAGTCCCAAGTAATTCACCACCATGAACACGAGCACCTTTTTTAATATTAATATCAAATGGTGCACCTTTTAAATCAACCGTATCAACACCCATGTGTAATAAAATTTCAAGTCCATTATCCATCGTGAATCCGATAGCATGTTTTGTTGATGCAACCAATGTTATAGTTCCAGATACTGGACTATAAATTTCCCCTGCGGTTGGTTTAAATCCGAAGCCATCACCCATTAATTTTTGAGCAAAAACAGAATCGCTCACATTTTCTAAATCAATTAACTCCCCAGTTGCTGGTGCGTAAAACTTATCATCATTTACCTTTTGTTTTCTTTTAAAAATCGACATTGTTCTCTCCCCCATTTTTTTTAATTTATTTAACTAGATTCGCTTACAGCGATTAAGCGTTTTCAAGTTATCCTTATAATAAACCTGTCTATACAGGATGTCAACGCTTTCTTTTCTTTTAAATTAACATTTATATATACTTGTATAGACTAGAATGTTTATGTTAAAATAACCTTATCATTGGAGGTGACTATTATGACGAACCAAAATAAACATTTAGGTATTTATCAAGATCTTGTCACTAAAATCACACATAATATTTACGCATCAGGAACATTCCTACCTAGTGAAATTCAATTGAGCCATTTATACGGTACTTCTCGCGAAACAATTCGAAAGGCTCTCCAAAATTTACTAACCAATGGCTATATTCAAAAAATTCGAGGCAAAGGATCGCTTGTTTTAGATATTCAACGATTCGCTTTTCCCGTCTCAGGTATTACTTCATATGAGGAACTGAATAAGTCTCTTCAAATGAATTCGGAAACACAAGTTAGACAGTTACTTGTCACAACTATTCCTATAGAGAGTTTTGCACCTAAGTCTGTTGTTGGCGATAAAGCGACATTTATTGAACGTCTACGACTTGTTAAAAATGAACCCAGTGTTATTGATCGTGACTACATACTTTCAGATATCGTACCTGAGATACCTTTAGCAGTTGCCCAAAATTCGCTTTATGATTATTTTGAAAATAAATTAGGCTTAGAAATCAGTTATGCTATTAAAAAAATTACAGTTGAACCAGCAGATACAACTATCCAAAAATTATTAAACATTCCAAAAACAGAATCTGTTGTTGTCATAAGAAGTGAAACCTATTTACAAGATAGTCGTTTATTTCAGATTACCGAAGCTATTCACCGCTCAGATCGTTTTAGTTTTGTTGATTTTGCACGACGGACGAAGAAAATATAACTAATAGGAGAATAACGATGACATTTGAAGATAAAATTATTTATCAAATTTACCCAAAATCATTTTATGATAGTAACAATGATGGCCTGGGCGATTTACAAGGGATTATCGCTAAAATACCTTATTTAAAACAACTCAATATTGATATGATTTGGTTTAATCCTTTTTTCATATCACCACAAAATGATAATGGCTATGATATCTCAGATTATTATCATATTGATCCTAAGTTTGGTACTATGGCTGATTTTGATGAACTTGTTACCAAGCTAAAATCTGTAGGCATCGATGTCATGATGGATATGGTTTTTAACCATACATCAACTGAACATGAATGGTTCCAAAAAGCGCTAAAAGGTGATCCAAAATATATGGCTTACTATTATATTCGTGGAGCAAAACCAGATAGCTCGCTTCCAACTAATTGGGATTCTAAATTTGGTGGTCCTGCATGGGAAGCTTTCGGAAATACGGGTAAGTACTACCTTCATCTCTACGACCCAACTCAAGCAGACTTAGATTGGCATAATCCAGCAGTTCGAAAAGAAATGGCCAAGATTGTTAATTTTTGGCGCAACAAAGGTGTTAAAGGTTTCCGATTCGACGTTATCAATGTCATCGGTAAAGATGTCAATTTACTTGATGCACCTTATGGTACTGATAGTAGACTTATGTATACAGATAAAAAAATAGTTCATCAATATCTACAAGAACTTAACGAATCTAGTTTTGGTCAAGACCCTGATGCTGTGACCGTTGGTGAAATGTCTTCTACTTCAATCGATAATTGTATTGAATACACGTTAGGCAAAAACAACGAGTTATCAATGGTCTTTACCTTCCACCATTTAAAAGTTGACTATACCCATGGAAATAAATGGACGACGATGCCTTTTGACTTTATGAGTTTAAAAAACATTCTAAATGATTGGCAATTAGGTATGACAGCTGGTCATGGTTGGAACGCTTTATTTTGGAATAATCATGATCAGCCTCGTGCTATTAATCGTTTTGGTGATCCCGTCCATTTTCGTGAAAAATCTGCCGAAATGCTAGCGACAACTATTCATTTATTACGTGGAACGCCTTTTATTTATATGGGAGAAGAAATTGGGATGAGCGATCCTCAATATCAGCATTTATCTGATTATAATGATATTGAAACCAAAAACATTTACCCAACATTATTAGCGAAAGGACTCAGTGAAACTGAAGCCTTAGACATTATTCAAGCAAAATCTCGTGATAATAGTCGTACTCCCATGCAATGGAATAACTCTGAGTATGCAGGGTTCTCAGCTGAAAAACCATGGTTGATGCCAATGAATCAGTCTATCGTCAACGTTCAAAATGAATTAGTACGCGGCGAAATATTTAATTACTATCAACAACTAATTAAATTACGTAAGACTCTGCCAATTGTCTCTGTTGGTGATTATCAACCTCTTTTAATGGACGATACTCAAGTTTTTGCTTACCAAAGAATACTAAAAAATCAACGTTTAATTGTTTTAAATAATTTCTATGGTACAACGACAACGATTACTTTACCTGCATTTACCGGGGAAATATCAACTGTCATCAATAATTATCCAACCGATATCAAATTAGAAACAGCTATGACGTTAGCTCCATATCAGTCAGTTGCCTTTTTGATTGACTAACTAAAATAAAGCAGCCTTGCAATTTTAAATTGTAAGGCTGCTTTATTTAGAACTTATTAAGATTAATCAAAGTAGATTTTAAAAGGACTAACTGGAATATGGTTTTCGTTCCATAAGCCGGCAGAAGTTACATTTGCATATGCATACTGTAAGCCAATTGATTCTTCTTCTAATCGAATCTTGATATCATTTGTACCTAAATCAATCACTGCAGGTTTTAAAACATCCCCTGGCATGATCCATTTTAAATCAATATCATTTGTTGTTTCAAGTTGTTCACAATTTGAAAAGTTAAGACGCATTTGTTTTACATCAGCTGAAATTTCAGATAATTGTGGACTTGTTTGCATTTCATCGAATTTACCAAAATTAGAATATAATTCGATTACACGATAACCTAATTGTCTTTTACTACTTGGATGAATCTCGTTAGCTGAATCTTCATCCATAGCTGTAACTAAGTAAACCCGATTTTCTGTTGCTGCAAACTTTTGTTGTGCATCGCGAATTTCAGCCCATGAATTAGCTATCTTATGATTATATTGTGGTAACTGAATAATATAAGTTGGTAATTTATTTTGTTTAAGCGTTTTGCGCCATTCACGGATTAATTTTTTCAAAAGTAACCCATAATGTTTTGTATCTATTCCTGCATCTCGTTCACCTTGATACCAAGTTAACAATTTAAATCGGTAAGGACCCACTTGTGATAACATCGTATCGTATAAATTATCGGATTCTTCTAAACTTGGAATTTTAGTATCAACATAAGCTGCTTTTAAAGTCTCGTTATTTATTAGTGTACTTTCTGATACCCAACTTGCAGCTGAAGTCCCATTTTTAGCACATAATACAAGGCCAATTGGTGTGTATTCATCATATTGACGAACCTTCTTAGCCATATAATAGCCTAATGCTGTAACGTTACCAATATTTTCTTCATCAACAATTTGCCATGGATTTTCTTCTGTTGATTGCTTTTCAGGTATATTGATAAAACGTAAATTCATCATTGGCATTGTTTTATTATGATCAAATTCATCATCTTTAGCCATTTTGAAGTTAGCATTTGATTGTCCAGCAATCAAGAATACATCTCCAAATTGTACGTCGCGTAAAATTATTTTATCTGTTCCTGATTTAACTAGAACGGTCACAATTGTAGGTGCTAAAAATGAGATACTTTCAATTAAAAAGTATCCTGTATCATCAGCAATTCCTGTTTCAATTGTATCTTCGCTACCGCCCATTGAAATCGTTACAGTTACTTCTTGATTGGGTTCTGCATAACCAAAAAAACGTGTTGTCTGATCTTGTTGCATAACCATATGATTAGTAAATAGTGGTGCTAATCGCAATGTTGTTGCCACTGTTAAACCCTTCTTTCTAGTCGCTGTCCATTAAGTATCCTTTACAATTATAACATAAGATAAGCCTCTATCGACTTTTTATCAAATGGATTAGTCAGCTACTTTGACTATTATTTAGTTGTTTGTCCTAGCTATTTTGAATAATAGTTGCTAGAATAAAGACAGTCAAAACAGTGTAAAATCGCCGGGTTTTACAAAAATAATAGTTATCACATCCAAGAGGCCATTTTTTAATGAAGGATGTTGGTACCTATTTTTTATTGTCCATTATTATAAGATTATAAAAAATAGGTACCGATAAGGAGCTCAAAATGAATAATCAAACGGTTTCTATCCGTCGTGAACTTTCAGGTTACGTCACACGGAACGTTTTAAGTACTTTAGGTTTATCTGTGTATCTTCTGGCAGATACATATTTCATTGCTAATGCGGTTGGAACAACTGGTTTAGCGGCTTTAAATATTGTATTACCCCTCTTTAATTTATTAAATGGCGTCGGGTTGTTACTCGGAATTGGTGGTGCAACTTTATTTTCTATTTTAAAGATTAAGGATCAAAAAGCGAGTCAAAAAATTTTCACACAGGTTTTAATTGTTGGGATTATTTTCGGCCTAGCTTTCTCAGTCTTAGGCTTTTTATTCATGAAACCTTTACTCTATTTTTTAGGTGCAAACGCAGGAACTTACAAATTAGCTGCTGAATACCTAACTTATATTTTGCTAGCTGCACCATTCTTTGCTTGTAATTATCTCGTTTTAAGTTTCATTCGAAACGATAATAATCCACATTTATCGATGGTTGCCATGTTAGTATCTAGTTTATTCAATATCATTTTTGATTATATTTTTATGTACCCATTACATCTTGGTATGGGTGGTGCTGCAATGGCAACTGCTGTTTCTCCAATTGTTGCTTTAGCTATATTAACCTTCCATCGTAAAAAGGAAGGACGTCTTTTAACGCTCCAACGAACGTCTATTCACTTTAAGACAATAAAAAAAGTTGTTCAATTCGGGTTCCCTGTCTTTCTAACTGAAATGAGTACAGGTGTCAGCATTTTTGCTTTCAACCTTGTCATTTTAAGTTTAGCGGGAAATACAGCTGTCGCAGCCTATGGAATTATCGCAAACATCGTCTTAGTCGCTTTATCACTTTTTAATGGTGTTGCCCAAGGAATTCAGCCTTTACTCAGTCGAGAATTTGGAATTCGGAATTGGCCAGAAGTTAAGCAAATATTACGTTTTGGGTTAATTGTTAGTTTTATTATTGGCACAATTTTATACCTTACATTGACCTTTGAAAAAGATCCTATTATTGCATTATTCAATAATAGTAACAACCAAGAGTTAATCCATTATGCTGAAATAGGCATTCCAATCTACTTCTTAAGCTTATTTGGATCATCCCTTAATGTTGTGTTTAGCATGTTTTTCTCAGCGATTGGCGAACCCAAACATGCACTTATTCTAGCTATCTTGCGCGGTTATGTCTTACTACTAGGCTTATTATTTATTTTTGCCCACTTCTTCAACTTAACTGGTGTTTGGGTTGCTTTACCCGTCACAGAATTAATCATTGTCGTCATCAGTACTGTATTCCTATTCAGTTTCTTTAATAAACAAATTAAAAAACAATAAAAAGAAGGTTTCTTATTTTATGAAAGTTAAACGTTTTGAAGCAATCACAATTCCCGTAACTGATGTCCAAAGAAGTTTACGTTTTTATCATGAAGTTTTTGATATGACTATGATTGAAAATAGTGAGTTACCTACTGTTCATTTTGGCCATCAAAAAATTATTTTTGAGCCATCAACTAATGTTATTCCAATGACACTTAGTTTCGTCGTTAGTGATTCAATGACCGCTATGGAAAATCACTTGAAAAATTATTTTGTGACTATTATCTCTGGCCCGATTGAAAAGCAAGATGTTAAAAATGCACAATCGATTACAATTTCAGATCCAGATCAGCATATAATCGAATTAATTAGTTATCAGAAATAGATTTACTAAGCTAACATCTAAGCGATGTTAGCTTTTTTACTACTATTAGGTTTTTAAATCTATATGCTTAGATTCTCTAAAATACTTTTCTTTATTCCCACAGCTAAACATGGTAATCTGAAAATGAGTTATATCAGAAAGGCGGTCCTACTATGCAACCTATTATTGATTTACAAGATATTTCACTAGAACTTAGTAACCAATCAATCTTGAACCACATCTCTTTTCAAGTAAACCCTGGAGACTTTTTAACAATCACCGGTCCATCTGGAAGCGGTAAAAGTACCGTTTTGAAATTAATCGCTGGTTTAATTTCAAGAACATCTGGTGATATTAAGTTCAATGAAAAATCAATTGACAGTTATGACCCAATCGAATATCGTCGGATTGTTTCTTATTGCTTCCAAACCCCCGTTTTATTCGGCGAAACCGTTAAAGACAATCTGGAGTTTCCTTATATCGTTCGTAAGCAAGACTTCGATGAATCTCGTGCCATTTCTGAATTAGAATCCGTAGGCTTACCCAGCAGTTATCTTCAGAAATCAATAAATGAACTATCTGGTGGCGAGAAGCAACGTGTTGCCTTAATTCGTAATTTAATCTTTTTACCCAAAATCTTACTGCTTGATGAAATCACAAGTGCTTTAGATTCAGAAAGTAAAAACATTATACACGCATTAATTAATCGTTTAAATGACTCAAATAAAATCACTATTATCGCTGTTACTCATGATGATAATGAAATAAAACTGGCTGATCAATTAATTAATATCGAGGCCGGAAAAATAACGGAGGTTAGACATGCATAATTTAGCCGTTAATAATCTTTCTCTCGTTTTCGCTTTTTCATTAGTACTTGTCTCACTAGGAATTGTATATAAAGAAAAATTAGGCCTAGCAAAAGATATTATTTATAGTGTCATTCGTGCAATTATCCAATTAGTCATCGTCGGATACATTTTAAAGTACGTCTTTAATATTAATAATATTATTCTAACTTTAGTTATGATGTTCATTGTTTTCTTTAACGCTGCGTATAGTGCACATAAAAAAAGCGCAGGAATTCCACATAGTTTTCGTATTTCGTTCATTGCCATTTTTTGTAGTACGTCCGTTACACTTGGCCTTTTACTACTAGCTGGAACGCTTAAATTTATTCCTTCACAAATTATTCCAATTACTGGTATGATTGCTAGTAATTCAATGGTTGCGATTGGTCTTTGTTACCGTAACCTTAACAGTAATTTCCGTGATCAACGCCAACAGATTTTAGAAAAACTAGCACTCGGTGCAGATCTCAAACAAGCAGCATACCCTATTATCCGTGAAAGTATCAAAACAGGGATGTCGCCTACTATTGATTCAGCTAAAACGGTTGGTATCGTTAGTTTACCTGGAATGATGTCTGGGTTAATCTTCGCCGGTGTTGATCCTGTCTTTGCGATTAAATACCAAATCATGGTCACTTTCATGTTACTTTCAGCAACAAGTATCTCATCAATTAGTGTTTGTTATCTTTCATATAAACAATTTTTTAATGATAAGAAGCAACTACGATAAATTAAATATCAATCAACTAAAATAGCCATATGTATAAGTTTTCCTTATACATATGGCTATTTCTTACTCTATAACTTGAAACTCACGGTCCTTCAATACATATTGCGTATCACACATTTTAGCAACATCTGGTTCATGCGTTACAATGATGACACATTTATCTTGTGATTTAGCTAAATCTTGAAGTAATTCAATAATTTCTTTCGTATTAACTTCATCCAAATTACCGGTCGGTTCATCAGCTACGACTAATCGTGCGTCACAACACATCGTTCTGACAACAGCGACTCGCTGTTGTTGCCCACCAGAAAGATGTTGAACGTTCTTCTTAGCCATATCCTCATCAATACCAACTTTTTTCAACATATCAAAGGCATATTGTTTATCACCAGCATGTGTTGCTCCGGTAATGTCCATCGCAGTCATTAAGTTTTCCAACGCTGACATATAAGTAAATAAATTATAGGATTGGAAGATAATCGAGACATCTTTATTTCGATAATGAGTTAATCCGATTTTATTGATTGCCTCACCTTCATATATAATTTCTCCAGATTTTGGTTTATCTAAACCAGCAATTAGTGAGAGAAATGTTGTTTTTCCTGAGCCACTACTACCGACAATTGCATATGATTTACTTCTTTCAAAAGTTAAATTAACCTTTTCAAATAAGGGGTTATCCTTATTTTCATACCAATACGCGACATCTTTAATTTCAATCATTTAATCACTCCTTTCTATTATTTATGAAATCAGAATTTTCTTGGGTTCAAGTCGTAAAATACCTAACGATGCTAACATAATCGAGATAAAGATAATTGCCAGACCCATACCACCTAATTCTGCCAAATCTTTGATACTTACAGTTGTGCTTAGATTCTTTAATTTCTCAGATTTAGTTGTCGCTGACTGCCCTGGTATACCACTTGGATCTGTTCCACCAAATTGTCCACCTTTAGTACCACTTGGCGCACCGCCTCCACCTTGCATATCATTTGAAGTTGTAGCTGTTGTAGATGTCGTTGTTTGTTGGCTTATCAATTGATCACCTACTGCATTACCAACGAATTTCCCACCAATTCCGGCAACAACTAATGACACGAGTAGAACCATAAACATTTCAACAAAGAATTGTGCAATAACTTTCCAACGTTTTTCACCTAATGATAGGAGGACACCAATTTCATAGCGACGTTCTCTAATCATTAAAATAACAATTAAGGCAAGAATGATAGTTCCTGCAACTGCGACTAATAGAACAATTTTTTGGGCAAAACTCTTAACATTATTCAATGGTGTCAGCATTGATTGATAAGTACTATCGTTTGTTGACATTGAAAATTTAGATGTGTTAATTAATTTCTTAGCTGCTTTTGTGAAAGTTTCTGACTTGGCTGGATCACTTAATGTATACACAACTGAATCGGCCGTATCTTTATACTTACTACCTTTTAAAGTATTCGCAAATGTGTAAGCTGTATAAATAGTATTTGATGGATCAGTAGCTCCTGGCCCACCCATACTTGTAGAACTAGTTGAACTAGCTTTATAAATACCGACAACTTCAACTTTATACTTCGTACCACCAGTTGATTTCATTGTAATTGTATTGCCCACAGAAATATGGTTAGTAGAAGCAAGTTCTGATTCAATCACAACGTTTTTAGTATTTAAATCACTCGAATTTAAACCACGACCTTTTGTAATTTTGGCACCACTAGTATTTAGTGCACTAGCCGTTGAACTTACACCGGAAATAGAAATATCACCCGTTGTTGCAGAAGTTGCCATTTTCTTGCCGCCCATCCCACCACTTTGACTTGAGGTCGATGTTGTTTTAATGGCATCAAATGAAGAAGCATTAGCTGTAGTTGAAGTGGTGATACTGTAACTCTTCACATTGCTTAATGCACCAACTTTTTTAGCTGTTGCGACTGTTACCCCAGCTAAGTTTAATGATGGTTTAGTGGTTTTTGAGCTTGAAGTTTTCATCTCGCTAAAAGCTTTATCTCGATTAGCTGATAATGTCACCGTTGCACCCGCACTCTTCTTCGCATCATTTGCCGCAGTTGTTGCTGCATTTTGAATAATTAATCCTGCTAAAACGAATAACATAATAGCTGACATAACTAATACAAGTAAAAAAGATCGTCCTTTTTTTGCTTTAAGATTTAATAAAGCACGTTTAAAAAAATTCATATTTATTACCTCCATATTCTCTTAAATTATTTGATAAGAATAAGCATAGCTAATAATTATGAATTATTTTTGAATATTATCAGAACATTTTCGTTTGTTATACAAAAAAAAGTTTTATTATGAATAATAATTCATAATAAAACCGTTTTCTTTATTTAATCTATTAGACTTTTCCAATCTCTCGACCAGATTAATCCTAAACATTTTTCACCTGTGTGAACACCGACAAGTGGTCCAATATAACCCGATTCAAATTTCATTTTAGGAAAACTAGTTCTCAAGTCTTGTCCCCATTCAGCTTGAAGTTCCGGATTATTCGCATCAATTAAATTAATTTGAACTGGATAATCAAGTGAACGTGTTGCTTCTGAGAATTGAGCTTTAATTTCAGAATAGGCATTTTTCATTTTGCGTTCTTTACCAATAGCAACGATTTTACCTTCTTTATCAAAAGTTAAAATCGGTTTAATTTTCAATATGTTTCCAACAAAACCTGAATGATTTGATAAACGACCGGTCCTCATTAAATGATTTAAATCATCAACAACAAAAAGAACCCGTGTTGTTTCTCTTAATTCGGCTAACTTTTCAAGTATTTCCATAACGTTTTTATCTTTATTAGCTAATGTGGCAGCCAATTGAACCATGTTACCCATCCCCGCGCAATCAATTTTCGAATCAAAAACATGCACATTGATGGCCGAAACAGATGATGCGAAAGCTTCAAGATTACCAACTAATCCACTAATACCTGATGATAAATGGATACAAATAACATCTGTATAGCCTTCAGCAGCAAGTGCCTTAAATTTTTCTTCCATTTCACCCATCGATACCTGGGAAGTTGTTGGTAAAACATCTTCTGTTTTTAATAATTGATAAAATTGAGTTGCCGTTAAATCGGCATTTTCATGATAGACATGATTTCCAAATAATACTGGGTTATTTACTACTTTAATATCTAATTGTTCAACAATCTCATCTGTAAGATAAGCTGAACTATCCGTTAATACAGCAATTTTCATTATTTCACATCCCTATTTTTACTATCCTATCACACATTATGCTCGAATACTTTAATTTAACTAACCATTTGGCGACCAATAACTAATCCTAACAGTGTCATCAAGCCACCAACAATATAACTAGCTAATAAATAAATCATGAATAACGATATTTTTTGGCTTTTAATTAATTTAACCAATTCAAAGTTATACGTTGAAAAGGTTGTAAAACCACCCATTGTTCCAGTACCAAGTAAGACTAACATCGGACTAGATAAATTAATTCCTGTTAAAAGACCTAAAATAAAACTACCTATCAGATTAATTAATAACGTTCCAACTGGAAATTGATCAGTTAGATATCGATTACTTAAATTTGTTATCCCATATCTTAACATAGCACCGATTGCAGCGCCAATCCCAACTAATAGTGTCATCATGAACGTTCACTCTCCATTCGCCAATCTCCAATCCGATTGCCTAATGAATAACCAAGTAATGTCATGGAAAGTCCACCTATAATCGTTACTAACACATAGATGAGTGCATAGCCCCATTGTTGCGTCTCTATTAACTTTACAGCTTCCAAACTATATGTTGAAAACGTTGTAAAAGCACCTATAAAACCTGTTTTTATCCCCAAAGTTAACCAATCTGGGACTTTTTCGGTTGTTTCAATATACTGAACTAAGAACGCCAAAATAAAGCACCCTACGACATTAATCATTAATGTCCCCAGTGGGAATCCATTTGGTTGAATAATCGTTAAACCAAGTAAGTACCGACTTATTCCACCAAAAAAAGCAAACAATGCAACAATTATATAATTCATTTTATGACCTTCTTATCAATTTTACATTTACTACTTCATTTTACCGAATTATCTAGTTAATACCAAATTAAAATGGACCACTAGAAATTATCTAGTGATCCATTTAGGCTAATCTTGGCTTAGTTTAAATTGACTCCATGGTTTCAAAAAATCGAGTAAGAATAATTCATCATCTATAATATGCCCAACAATATTTACACGACCATCATTTTTCATTTCTTTTAAAGCAATTTGTGTTTCACCTTTATATTGTCCATAACCTTCATTATCAATTAAGACGTCACCACGCTTAATTAATTTTGTATTATGTGCAGGAAATTCTTTATCTTTATACACAACCCGTGTCATTGTCGAACGTAAAAGATACGCTGAACGATCTCCGCGGTAACTATGAATATTATCAAATAATACTACTTTTTCAACCTCAGTAATATCATCTGCCGTTTCAATTTTAATCGTCGGATAATTGGCGTTGAATGCTTCTGATGCTGCTTTTAATTCATTTTCTGAAGCGTACGCGTTTGCGATAATCACATCATCAATTAAATCTGTCATCACCATATGTTTAACTTGTGTGGCAATATCTAAATGTCGATGATCCTCTAATGTACATAGTCCATCAGCAGTTGGCCAAGGTCCAAAAGTAGCTGACTTAGCATTAACAAAAGCTGCCGTATTTAAATTGTATTTTTTAAATTTCTCACTGCAAGCTACAAAAAAGTTATACTCTAATCCTGTGTATTCATGTGGATAAAAATTATGTGAACCTAATAAGTTCTCTCTTTTTGGTGAATAACTCATAATGTTATCCACATAGTTAGTCCCAGAACTCATATTTATTTCTATTTTTAAGTCATATGGATTGCGTGTCATTGCTGCTTCTTCTGCACCTGTAAATCCTAAATCTAATCGAACACCATATGCACCCATATCGTCAAAGAATTTTAAATCTTGATAACTAATATTTAGTTGTTCAAATAAATCAGGATTGATATCAACCATTACTTCCATACCAAGTTTATTTGCGTAAGCAACTGTCTTTTTAAATTCTGATAATACCTTATCTTTACCATCTGTCACTTGGAGTAAACTCGTAAAGACTCTTTTATACCCGTATTTACATGCCAAATCTAAATATGCTGTATCATCATTATAATTTGATCGTTCTGGATAAATTGAAATACCTAATTTTCCCATTATTATTCCTCCTAAATATTATTAAGGTCTATACCAATATTATAAAGGACATATAATGTAATTGAAAGCGCATTCCAAAAAAACTTTTGATTATTTTTAAATTTTTTCTTAATGTTAAGGTTATTTTAAGGTTCATGTTGTATATTGAACTTATCCCAAAACAACATAAATAACTAACCTTTATACTTTTTCATTTCTCCTCCAAAGTAATGAGAGAGAGAGCTAATTTATTAGCTCTACAACTTACTCCCTAGAGACTGCCTTCCCAGCAGTCTCTTTTTTGTTTCTAAATATTAAGAATCGTGCTAATATTTTAATCACGAAGGAGGTCTTAAGGATGCAAACCATTTATACGCTAATAACATTGATTTTTCTTAGTGTTATACCACTTCTTGTAGCTGCTTTTTTACTAACAGCTGTGAACAGTAATACAAAAAAACAATTATCATTAAATCAACAATTATACTTGGGTTCATTGGGTATTATTATCCATGAAGCAAGTCATGCTATAATGGCTTTTTTATTTGGATTTCACGCCATTGAAGTTAAATTAATTAAACGTCCACATCCCGAAATTGGTGATAACTCACTTGGATTCGTTCGTTATAGCTCACCTAAAAATATGCGTGGTAAAATTGGACAAGCAATGGCCGGTATTGCGCCCATCATTGGCTGTTCAATCGTAATTATTGGCCTTTTTATTCTACTGCTACCTCACTCTTTTAATCTACTATCAACAATGCTAGTTAACCAAGCATTTAATACTCAATCGTTATTTAACCTATTCACCTCGTTATTTCAATCTTGGTCATTAAGACTTATCCTGTGGTTGTTAATCACAACATCTATTACAATTGGTGGTTTTGATTTAAGCTCAGCAGATAGAAAAGGATTTGGTCTTGGATTCAGTTTATTAGCACTTTTAATCATTATCTTTTATTATTTCTTAACTCTATTTAATCACCAGACTTTAATGATGACTCTACTATCAAAATTTGCCTTATCTATTGGTCTAATTACTATTTTGATGCTGTTTTTATTACTTATTACAAATTGGCTGGTTAAAATCATCAAAAATAAATAAGACTATCTCATATTGAAATGGTCTTATTTATTAGTTGTATCGACTTATTTATTTCCACCACAATTTAACTAATGCTTGTGTACCGTCATTACCTAATCCATCTTCATCAACTAATTTTTCATATAGTACTTTAGCTTCTTTTGTTGCGGGTAGATTAATATTCATTTTTTCTGCTTCGTCTAATGCAATACGCAAATCTTTAAGAAAATGTTTTGCAAAGAATCCTGGTGTATAGTCATCACTTAAAACTCGGGGCGCATAATTGTCTAAACTCCAATTTGCTGCACTTCCCCCGCCAACTGTTTTAATGACACTTTCCAAGTCTAAGTTTGCTGCCTTAGCGTAAACTAACAGCTCAGTCATTCCGGTCATTGTTCCAGCAATCATAATTTGATTAGCCATTTTTACATGTTGGCCTGATCCATAACCACCAAACAAGGCAATTGTTGTTCCCATCTTTTCAAAAATAGGTTTCACTTGTTCATATACATCACTGTGTCCACCAACCATAATTGTTAGCTTCGCATTCTTTGCACCAATATCACCACCAGAAACAGGTGCATCTAACGCAAACAACTCATGAGTTTCCGCGTAATCACCAATTTTTTTCGCTAGTGTTGGTGTACTTGTTGTCATATCAACTACAATTGCGCCTTTTTTAGCACCAGCAAAAATACCATTTTCTTCAAAATATATTGCTTCTACATCTGCAGGAAAACCAACCATCGAGAAGATAATATCACTTTTAGCCGCAACCAATTGTGGCGAATCAGCCCATATTGCCCCTTGGCTAACTAAGTCATCTGTCTTTGATTTGGTTCGATTAAACACGGTTACTTCATAGTTCGCTTTCAATAAATAACTAACAATTGCTGAGCCCATAACGCCCGTTCCAATAAACCCAATTTTTTTCATAATAATCTCCTTTTATAATTTTCTTTAGTATGCACCTTTAAGGTTACGACTGCCATTAATAATAGTTAAGCCTAAAATAAAATCCCACTACAAAATTTGTAGTGGGATTTTATTTATACTGCTTTATTTTGAGCAACTTTTTCACTTAAATACTTTGAAAATTTACTCTTATCATGATAACCAACAACTTTTTCAATTGCTTTGCCATCTTTAAATAATAGAAAACTCGGAATACTCATGACATCATATTCCAATGCTGTTTCTTTATTTTCATCAATATTCAACTTTACAAATTGCATATCATCTTTGAATTCTTGTTCTAATTCATCAATAACAGGTTCCATCATACGACATGGACCACACCAAGGAGCCCATAAATCAACAATTGTTAATCCGGAATCTGTATGTTCCGCGAGCGTTTTATCTGTTACTTTTGTGACCATTTTATCGCCTTCGTTTCGTTATTTTTTATTCTGAATATTATACATATGAATTAAAGTCGTTAATATAATAGCCCCAAAAACAATTCCAGCAAAAAGTACTGCTGAAACTTCGATACCAATTTGAGGGATAGAAAGGAATAACTTCACCGCAATTAATGCGATTAGCAAGTAAGCCATTGATTCTAACTCCGGAACAACCTTCATCAACTTCATAATCAATGTCGCAATCCCACGCATGGCTAAAATTCCAAACATCCCACCGATTAAAACAATGACTGGATTTGTCGAAATTGCTAACGATGCTAAGACAGAATCAATTGAAAAAACAATATCCATCATCTCAATTGAAATAACAACTGACCAAAACAATGAGAATGGACCTTTTCGTCCATTACTTTTTTTCTCTGATTTAGGTTTTGGCGTTTTAATTTTTGAAAAGAAATAATGGGCTGATAGGTAAATAAGATACCCAGCGCCAATTACTTTAATTTCCCAGAAATCAATTAAAAATGTTCCAATTCCAATAATGATGAACCGGAAAATATATGCACCCCATAATCCGTAAAATAATGCTTTTTCTTGTTCTTTTTTACTTGGTAATTTTTGTGTTTGTGCAGCTAATACAATTGCGTTATCCACTGATAATAAGCATTCGATTACTGCTAATGATAGGATAATTATCCAATCACTACTTGATTCGACAACTGTTTTCCAATTGTTTAGATCAAAAAATGGTCCATATAAGTTTGCTAACATTTAATTCTCATACTTTCTTTCAATAATTTTTATAAATAACTGTAAATGATTATTATACAGCAATTACCAGATTATGCCATAACATATGAACAACAGTAACTGCCAGCTACATTTCTCGAATAGCAATCAATAATGACAGTTATGACACTTTATCTCGATTCATTAAAACAACATGTTGGTCTTGCTCATTTAACCGATCAACATGTTTTTCGCCCCAAACACACAATTTATTTAATATAGTACTCAAAGACTCACCATATTCAGTCAATTGATAATCTACTTTTGGTGGTACCTGTTCATAGATATGTCTAGAGATAATCCCATCGGCTTCCAATTCACGTAATTGTTGCGTTAACATTTTTTGGGTTATTTTCGGAATTGCACGTTTCAGCTCACTAGTTCTTCTTTTTCCACCACGTAAATGGCATAAAATAATTGTTTTCCATTTTCCGCCAATGACTTCTAAAGTCGCTTCAACACCAATATTATATGTTTTATCTTCCATTCTTCCTCCTATAGGCACTAAAAAGTTCCTATAGCACTTTTTAGTACGTTATTGTCTTATTGTTGCGTACACGTATAATCATAAATTGTAGCATTATTCCAACAAAAATCAAGGAGGCTTTACAAACTTATGGAAAAACCAAAAATATCACCATCCCTAACACTCTTAGCATTGGCTATTAGTGCTTTCGCAATCGGATCAACAGAATTTATTAGCGTTGGGCTCATCCCCTTATTAGTCAAAGATTTTGGTATTTCATTAAGTCAGGCAGGACTTAGCGTTTCATTATATGCATTCGGTGTCACAATAGGTGCACCCGTTCTAACTATTTTAACTGGCCAATTTGATCGAAAAAAATTACTCTTAAGTATCATGGCGTTATTTATCGTTGGTAATTTAGTTGCAGCATTTGCACCAACTTTTTCAATTTTATTAATTGGTCGAATTATTTCTGCATTGTCTCACGGTATATTCATGACAATCGCTTCCGTTATTGCGGCTGATGTTGTTGAACCTTCAAAACGTGCTAGTGCTATTTCAGTCATGTTTACTGGTTTAACCGTTGCAACTGTAACCGGTGTTCCTTTAGGTACATTTATTGGTCAACATACTAGTTGGCATGGATCATTTATTTTTATTAGTATCATTGGACTAATTGGTTTAATCGCCAACTTTTTCCTCGTACCAAATGGTTTACCAATTCCTGGAAAATCTGATGCGCATGGTTTTATCCGTGTCCTTAAGAACAAATATCTATTGATTACGTTATCATTAACCGCCTTAGGTTACGGTGGGACATTCGTTGTTTATACGTATATTACGCCACTCTTAGAAACTTCAATGGGTTACAGTGAAAGTGCTGTTGTTATCATTTTAATCGTCTACGGATTGATGGTTGCCCTTGGAAATACGATTGGCGGCCGTTTAGCAAACCATAATCCGCTCCAAGCATTATTAAAAATGTTTATCGGACTTGCAGTCGTCTTATTTATCCTTTTCTTTACTGCTAAAATGTCAATTCTAGGTTTATTAACCGTTATGGCCTTAGGACTATTCGCCTTTATGAATGTTCCAGGATTACAACTATACGTTGTTCAATTAGCTGAAAAATATACCCCTAAAGATATTACTTTAGCATCGTCGCTAAATATTTCTGCTTTCAATATTGGCATTACGTTAGGCTCTTTAATTGGTGGACAAGTTGTTTCTAATCTCGGATTAGGTATGACGCCACTTTTTGGGACAGTCATGGTTTTAATCGCCATCTTCATGACAATGTACTTAATTACACTCAATAAGAATGAGAAATAACAAAAAAACGGGTCACAACGAATATAAAATTCATTGTGACCCGTTTTTATTAGGCTCTCTTTGCACGTAACCCGATTCCCGTCCAACCACTAATGATTGAAAAGACAGGCGATAGTAAGCTAAAGAACGCAAATGGTAAGTAGTCTAGCGTTGGAACTCCCAACGTGCTTGCTGCAAACGCACCAGCTACACCCCAAGGGATTAAGTAATTAATCACTGTTCCGCCATCTTCAAGTGCACGACTTAAGGCTAAATTATCTAATTTTGATTTATCAAAAGCGGGTTTAAACGCTTTTCCAGGTAAAATAACTGATAAGTATTGTTCTCCAACAAATAAATTAACTCCAATTCCAGCAAAAATAGTTGCCGTAATTAATTTACCAGATGAATTTAAACGTTTAACTAAAGGTTCCATAACGACTTCAATAATATTGAAGTTCATTAGTAAGCCGCCTAACGTTAAAGTTAAAATTATTAATGACACGGTTCCCATCATACTTGAAACGCCACCTCGTGTTAACAGCATATCCACATTTGCATCTCCAGTTTTAGAAACAAATCCTGACTGAATCAACGCCGCAACATCTTGTAAACTCGTAAATGGTTTTTGAATAAATAACATAACTAACGATACACCAATATTGATAAATAACGTTGGAATAGCTGGAATTTTTAACCAGGCACAGACAAACATTAAGATAATTGGTAATGCCGCCCAAGCTGTGATTGAAAAGTGACTAGATAAAATTGAAATCGTATGATTGATTTTATCCATATTTGCTGCCATACTACCACTTCCCAAAATGAAATATAAAATTAAAGATCCTACAAAAGCAGGAATTGTTGTCCACATCATATTTTTAATATGTTTAAATAAATCAGATTCTCCAATGGCAGCTGCTAAGTTCGTTGAATCTGATAAGGGAGACATTTTATCCCCAAAGATAGCACCTGAAATAATTGCTCCTGCCACTAGTGCAGGATTAACCCCCATCGTCATCCCCATACCGAATAGTGCGATACCCACAGTTGAAATTAAAGTGAAGGCACTCCCAATTGATAATCCGATAATAGCACAGACAATAAAAACGGAAGGCACAAAGAATTGAACACTAATCAGATTAAATCCCCAAATCATTAAGGTTGGAATAATTCCTGCCGCAATCCAAGTCGCAATCAATGAGCCAATCAAAATAAAAATAAAGATGGGAATTAACCCTGTACTCATTCCATCCTTGATACCCGCGTGAATCTCATCCCATGAAAAATGACGAATTCTAGCCCATAAAATTAACAACCCAATCACTAACATAACTGGTGTTTGAGGTGATAACCCAAACTTAATTACACCAAATCCCATAATAATCAACATTACTACTAAAACACTTGCTGCTTCTGTAAACGATAATTTATTTTTCATTAGTAAACACTCCTATTTTTTAGTCGATTCTAGTATTTATCATGAAAAGTTTGATATCGAAACTGACCCCAATTTATATTTTTCATTTTTAACACTCCTTTTCTGGACAAAAAAAGTCCCTGATACAATATTAAATATTGTATCAGGGACGACTCTAGCCGTGGTACCACCCAGTTTAATTGAGAACCCAAATTCTCACTCACTAGATGATAACGGTTCTAGATATTTATCCGATGTTTAAAATAACGTTAACGTATTTGGTTAATTTATCCTGATTGGTTCGCATCAACCACCAACTTTCTGACTCCCAGATAAATGACTACTTATGTGTTAACTTTTATTTATTAAGTTGAATGAATCTTAACATGCCTAAATATCCTTGTCAATAATGTACATCTTATAGTATTTCCTTTAGAACACGATCAACTGAGAAATAAAAGGCTTCTTCCCCAGCCACATCTTTAAAGCCAGATCGTTCAAACATTCTCATTACATTTGGTTGAACTGAAGAAAAAATCACTTCATGATTTTTAGTCTGAGCATCACTATAGAAATCCTGAATAACAGCCATTGCTGTATTATCAATTGATGGTACGCCTCGCAATGAAAAGATAACTAAATCTCGTTCATGAAGTGGCTGTAGTGCCTTATCTAATCGATCCGCAGACATGAAAAATAGTGGTCCAGTGATGTAGACAACTGCCCAATCATCTTTTAATCTATCTTGTGTTGTTTCGACTTTGCTTAAATCAACATCTTCAACAACAACATCTAAAATAGAACTCTTAGCCACAAAAATAACGATCCCGACTAAAACACCGGCCATAATCGCCGTACTCAAATCAAAAATAACGGTACTTATTAATGTTAAGAAAAATAGAATTAAAGCACTTTTAAATTTATTTTTAAAGAGATACTTGATAGCTGACCATTCGTTCATCCGCCATGAAGTCACAACTAACACGCCAGCTAATGCCGATAAAGGAATCTGTGACATGATTGGTGCCAATAAAAGCATTGAAACTAATAACGCAAGTGCATGGAAAACGCCTGTCAATCGCGTCTGTGCACCTGATTTAATTGCTACACTCGTTCTAGCAATCGCAGCCGTTGCTGGAATACCACCAAAAAATGGTAAAATCATATTTCCAATACCTTGAGCGATTAATTCTTGATTACTATCTAAGGTTTTACCTGTCATGCGACCAGCAGATGCCCCGCATAATAAACTTTCAATCATTCCCAGTAAAGCAATACTTGCGCCAGGAATAATTAGATTTTTAACTGTTTGAAGATTTAATGCACCTAAATGTAATCTATCATCACTGATAACACTTGTTGGAATCTCGCCAACTGTTGCGACATCTAATTTAAATATCATTGTAATTGCCGTAGTAACAATAATTGCAATCAACGATGCAGGAATAACTTTATTCCATTTTTTTGGAAAAATAAAAAGTGCAATAACAACTAAAATTGCCATCAAAGTCGTTGCCAACTTAGGTTGAAAACCTAAGCTAGGATAACTACCAATTTTTTCAATTAAACTACTTCCGTTTGAATGCGTACCAAAAAAATTATCTAATTGCCCGAAAGCAATAATAATTGAAATTCCTGATGTAAATCCTGTAATAACAGGGGCAGGAATAAAAGTCGTTAAAACGCCTAATTTAAATATACCGGCTAACAATAAAATCACTCCGGCAATCAATGTAGCAATAAAAACCCCTTTTAATCCATATTGTGCAATAACACCCATTAATACTGCGGCCATCGCTCCAGTTGGTCCTGATATTTGATAATATGCCCCAGATAAGGTACTTATCAAAATCCCAGCAACAATGGCTGTGATTAACCCAGCAGCAGCTGTTGCCCCACTTGAGACACCAAATGCCAAGGCTAACGGAATAGCAACTGCAGCTACCGTTAAACCTGCCATAAAATCTTTAGCTAATTTTGTTGCATTATAACCTTTAAACTCGTTTTTTAATATTGAAATATAATTTGATATCATCATCATGCTCCTATTTATGTTATACATAAAAGCATAACATAAACCTTATATATAAATAAACAAGTAAACGTTTTCCAAATAAAAATGGTTAAATCTTTATAAGATTCAACCATTTTGTATAACTTTTTTCTATTAACGAACAACCATAACTGAAACGGGAGAATACTTAGCCACGTATGATGCTTGGCTACCTAAGTACTTACCAATCCCTTTAGTTATAGCTGATCCAACAACGACTAAATCAGGTTTAACGTCAGGAATAACATCTTTGACAATCGTTTCACCAGGTTCACCCTCAGCAAGAACAATGTGTACTTCCTTAACACCAGCATCTAATGCGCTTTGTTTATACTCTTGAAGTTGTTTTTCAACCTTCAAACGTTTTTCAGCTAATGTATCTTTTGTTAATACCTGAAAAACATTCAAATCATCCGACTCCAGAACAGTTACAATATGCAGCAGAGAATCATCATCTAAAGCATGACTAACCGCTTCTAAGAATGCTAATTGGGCATCTGCCGAATTATCGACGCCGACAAGAATGTTCTTATGCTTTGGTAACTCAAAACTTTTTTTCATATGAATTTCCTCCTTATTTTATAAAACTTCTTGGAAAAATTGAATGACTAAATTGAAGACTAATTGAACATTTAAAATAGTTAACCCGATTGCGGCTGCCCAACCAATAATTGATACCCAAAGTGGATTAACGAATCGTTCACCCATATATTTTTTAGAAGATGTAAACCAGATTAATGGAATCATCGTAAATGGTAAGGCTACTGATAAGAACACTTGTGAATAAACAAGTAAATTATCTAATACGCCTTCTGTCCCACCCCAAATGATTGCGGCAATCATAACGGGGATAACTGCTATGATACGTGTAACCAATCGACGGGCCCATAATGGCATTTTTAAATGTATGAAACCTTCCATTATAATTTGACCAGTCAAGGTTCCGGTAATCGTTGCATTTTGCCCAGAAGCCAGTAAAGCTACGGCAAATAAAGTTGAAAGTACAGGTGATGCAATCCCTTTGGCAATTGTATTATCACTTAATGCACGGTATAAATCACCGAATGCTTGTAATTGATCTGCATGTCCAAAGAATAAAGCAGCCCCCAAAAGTAAAAGTAAACTGTTAACAATTGTTGCGCCAAATAATTGGATATTTGAATCCCAAGTTGTAAAGCGCACAACTTTTGCAACTTCTTCTTCATCAGTTGAATCGTACTGACGTGTTTGTGCAATTGAAGAGTGAAGGTACAAGTTATGAGGCATTACTGTTGCACCAATAATACCTAAAGCTAATGTTAATTGATCATGGTTCATAACGATTGATGCTCTTGGTAAAATACCACCCATGATACCTGCTAAACTTGGTTTTGATAAGGCAACTAAGTAAAGGAAAATAATTAAAATTGATGCAATCAATGTTGCAACAATCGCTTCAATTGTTCTAAATCCTAATTTTGTTAATAATAATAGTAAGAAAACATCTAATATAGTTATCATAACGCCGACTGTTAATGGAATTCCAAAAAGTAATTGTAAAGCAATCGCTCCACCAATTACTTCGGCTATATCTGTTGCCATAATTGCTAATTCTGTCATGATCCATAATAAAAATCCAACCGGTTTATTAGTATGATCACGAATTGCTTGTGCTAAATCCATTCTTGTTACGACACCTAACTTAGCAGCCATATATTGCATTAACATAGCGATAAGTCCGGAGAAAATAACGACTGATAATAGTAAGTAACGGTATTGTGCACCACCGACAATTGATGTAATCCAGTTACCTGGATCCATGTAACCAACAGCGACTAATGCACCTGGTCCACTAAAAGCCCATAAAGTTCGTAAAAATCCGGCACTTTTTGGAACTTCTACTGATCCATTTACTTCTTCCAAACTAGCACTATTTGTTGTGGTAGTCATTTTTGGTTCTTGTACTTCTTTCGACATTTTTTACCACTCCTTTAAATTCTTTTCTTCTCAATTCCTTATTATACTCAAACTTTATACATTGTAAACAAAAAGTTTAGGCTAACCTTAAATCATTTTACCAGTTATTAAATATTGCTATATTTCCAAAAAAAGACTGCTGATATCTATTTGATATCAACAGTCTTTAGCTATTTAATAAAAATTTCTTTTGTTATCATAATACCTACTTCACAAAAATATAATGAGCGGCTTTATAACTAATATTTCTAACCTCACCAGTATTTTCTAATTTGATTTCAACTGGACCTTCAAAAGGCGCATGAGAAACAACTGTTAATTTATCACCAATGTGTAATTCTAAATCATCTAAATAAGTTAACAAATCATGATTATCAATGAATCGTTCAATCACAACTTTAGTGTTATCTTCTACTGCTTCTAAAACGAGATGGCTATCTTCCTCATAGTTACCTTCTTTGTCAGGTATCACACCGCCATGAGGACAGTGTGTTGGATGACCCAAGAATTCACTCAAATGATCAAGCAAGTACTCACTTGTCACATGTTCAAGTAACTCTGATTCACCGTCAACATCTTGTAGTTTATAATTTAATTTATAAACTAAGAAGCATTCCCATAAACGATGCTTACGAACTAAATCTTCTGCCAATAATATCCCAGGTTTCGTTAACGAAATCCCTGCGTATGGCGTATGTTCTACTAACTCTTCTTTAACTAGTTTATTGACCATTTCTGTAACTGATCCGGCCGCAATGTTCAGACTAAGCGCAATCTGTTTATTCGATATTTTCTTTTGCGTACCGCCTAATTCAAAAATAATTTTTAAATAATCTTCCTTCATAGGTGTCATATTCGATCTTTCATTTTTTGTCATTAGTTAATCAATTCACTTCCATTTTCTTAATAATAGATTTATTATATCAGAATAACGATTGAATTGTAACTTATTTTTTAGGAATACCTAACCTTTCATTTTAAAATACCTAAATGTAAGCTAAAAATCATAATTCACTGCATTAAAATAGGATTCAAGCATTTGTTTTAAGAAATGTCTTGAATCCTATCTTTTTGTAGAAGGAAAGCCGAAACCCGTGTTACCGAGAGTCGATTTTACTTGATTATTAATATATTTCGCCTCTATATCTTTATACTTATTTAGTTCTGTGAAGTCGCTTTTATATGTTTTGAATCATATATTATCGAACGACGCCCTTTGAGCGATTTGTTATCCATTCGATTTCAAACGTTTCTCCAAGACCAAATACCTCTAAATCCAATTATTCGTTCTACTACAACTTAAATCATCAAAATTCGATATCTTGATTTGCTTTTTAATGCTCAAGACCGGCACCGTTTTAATACGCCTTACTTGACATCTCTCAACGTCATTAACTTGCCGTACATTGGAAACTTAAACCATCATCTTAATTGATGTGTCCTGATTTGCTTTTAAGCGCTCAAGACTAGCACCGTTTTAAAACCTTGTTCGACGTCTCACGACGTTCACACTACCAAAATTCTAAATTCATCGGAGTAAACATCATCTAACTTGATGTGTCTTGATTTGCTTTTTAATGCTCAAGACCGGCACCGTTTTAATACGCCTTGCTTGACATCTCTCAACGTCATTAACTTGTGTTACATTTTTCAACTATCTTCAGTACTAAACATTGTCCAACTAACTTCGTTTTTAAAAACCATTAAGTGAGTTTAAAAAAGTGACTTCAGTTTTATTTTGTTCAGGGATTTCGATAGCCTTCCTTGCTACAAATTAAGTATAACACAAATGTAAACGGTTGCAACCTTTTTATGATTTTATTTTATAATTCTTTTTATTAAACATCTCTGAGTTCAAAACGTGTCCCTTTTTCATCTATTACCGCAAATAAACGCTGCTTTTTGGAGTCATCAAAATAGCCCATATCAAAAACTGTTTTATTTCCTTGTTTACCAACATCTGAAACACGATCAATCAAAAAGTGTTTAAATTGTCTAAAAATATCCATTTTTCCGTTAACGTGTTCAATCGCCGCAACCAATGTGTATCCTTCATCTAACTCTTCTTTTATAAGACTGACTTTTATGACCATATCTAAACGATATTCTCGCGACTTTGCCTTCTCATCTGAAATACTTTCAATATAGCCTTTTTGTTCCCAATATCTTAACTGTCGTGTTGAAACACCTGTCATTTTACTGATTTCACTAATACCGACAATTAACTTATCTTGCTTCATAAGATTGGCTAATGGATTATTATTCACTGTAAGTACCTTCTATCTCTAGTTTTCTAAATACTTTTGAAATTTTTTATCGATTTCTGGCAGACTTTTCTGTAATGATTTTGACTGGTTTTGTGTCCCCTCAGCCATTAACTTCAAGTAAGTAAATAAAATTTGACTAGCGTCTTTATGATATTTACTACCAAGTTCACTCGCAAATGTATATCGTTCATCCGTTAGTAATTTTGAAAATAAAGTTTCTTTTGCCATCTAGGCTCCTTCGATTGTTTTTATCATTGTGTGATGTGGAATTCCTGCGTCCATAAAGCCTTCACCTTCAACCTCATATCCTAGTTTCAAATAAAAATTTTGGGCTTGATCTTGTGCACCTAAGGTTAAGTATTTAATTCCGTAGACTGTTGAAAATCCTTCAATAAACGTTAGGATATCTGTTGCTAAATGTTGTCCACGAGCCGCTTTCAATGTTGCAACTCGCTGGACATGCCACGTTTCAGAGTCTTCGCTAAGTACACGTGCTGTCACAACAGGTTCTTCATCTTTATAACCCACAAAATGAATAGCTTCTGATTCGTTTTCAATTTCCAATTCCATTGGCACATTCTGTTCTCCAACAAAAACCGTTTTTCTAATTGATAATGCATCCTTATATATTTGACTACTTATATCTCTAGTTGATTTCACTATGAACATTTGCTCATCCTCAGCTTTCTTAGTTATCTTCGCATATAGCTTACCATAACTTGCTTTAAATTTGAACGTCAAGACCCGGTAGCTTATAATGAAAGCAAATAACTTACTATGCAAAGGAAACCACTAATGAAAAAATACGGTATATTAATAACCATCTTATTGATTTTAGGATTAGGTATTGGCTTTTTACTATTGCATAACAGTATACCTAAATCGGTAGAAACAGAGAAAAGTATTTCACAAACACCAACCTTATACATTCATGGATACGGCGGTACAGCTAACTCAACTAACGACATGATTGCCTCAGCAGAAAAATCTGGTAAGGCAAAAAAAGTTCTAACAGCAACCGTCTCTTCAACTGGTGATGTCACTTATACGGGTAGATGGAAATATACTGAAAAAAATCCAATTGTTCAAGTTATATTTGCGCGTAGTGATGCTCAAATTCCTGAAGAGGGCAGATGGATTGGTAAGATAACTGATTATTTAAAAGCATCATACGATATTAAAAAAATCAATCTTGTTACACATTCAATGGGTGGCTCATCTGCAATGTACTGGGCTGAATCTGTCAGAAAAAAATCTTCTCCTATCCTAAATAAATTTGTTCCAATTGCTGGTCCAATTAATGGGGTCCTCGGAATGGACGAAAAAGCCAATAAAAATTACTTCTTGAAAAATGACGAACCTGCTATTAAAACAGCAAACTACCAAAGTTACTATAGCAAACGAAAAAATTTCCCATCAACCGCAAAAGTCTTTGTTATTTATGGCGATGTGAATGATGGCTCAAATTCTGATACATCTGTCAGCATTGCTTCTGCCCGTTCAATGAACTATCTATTAAAAGGCCAAGTAAAATCGTATGACGAGCTTAAAATTACTGGTGAAGATGCACAACATAGTAAACTTCATAGAAATTTACAGGTTGATAAAGCTGTTATCCAATTCCTTTGGGGTAAATAGAACTATACGAAATATTAATTTTGTGCTATGATTAAGTTATGCGATGAGTCGAGTAAAATCAGACAACTTCGGTTGTTCCGCTGCGGCGGCTAGTGATTAGTTCGAAAATGGGGCATTTTTTACCTACCGCATTGTAGGTATGTCTGATTGTCACTGTTTTGTGGAATTCATACAATCTATTTACTTCGGTAAGTACCATAACAGGAAAGCATCAACTTCGGTTGGTGCTTTTTTTGTGCAGATAAATAGCCTTAGAAAATTACTTTCCAAGGCTATTATCACTATTTTTGAATTCTTATTGCTTCAACATCAAACACTTTATCAATCCAAGATTCATAAAATGGTGCTTCATGACTGACCAATAAAACATTTCCAGGAAAACGTCGGACTGCCTTTTGTAGCGCGTCTTTTGTATCATCATCCAAGTGATTAGTTGGTTCATCCAAAATTAAAAAGTTACTTGGTTTCAATTCAACTAAACTCAACTTAACTTTCATTTGTTCCCCACCACTCAAAATATTAATAGGTTTCATTGTATTCGCAGCATTAATCCCTGATTTAGCCAATCGGCGACGAATCGTTTTAGGTTCCAATTCAGGGTATTCATCTTGAATAATTTGAAGAGGTGTCATTTCTTTATTATCCCAAATTAAATCTTGATCAAAATAATTAACAACAACAGAATCAGAAAATTCAGCAGTTCCACCAAACGTTGGAATTAACTTCAAAATTGACTTAATCATTGTTGATTTACCAATTCCGTTAAATCCCTTTAAGACAACTTTTTCTTGATGTGATAATGAAAAAGTTACTGGTGATAGTAATGGCGTTTTATAACCAACTGATAAATTTTTAACGGCAAGCGTTGATGCGGATCCAGTATCTAGATAAGGAAAATCAAATTTACCTTTTACAGTATCACTTGGCGGTGTCACACGCTCAATTTTATCTAATCTTTTTTGTCTAGACTTAGCCATTGTGGCACGCGTTCCAGCTTTATTCTTTCGAATATAAGCCTCATCTTTTTCAATTTGAAGGCGTTGTTTCTGGAAAGCTTTTAGTTGCGCTTCTTTTTTAGCTTCTTTTTGCTTAATAGCTGATTTAAAATTCCCACGATATTTTGTGATTTTACCGAATGCAACATCAATAATTGTATTCGTGACATTTTGTAAAAATTCAAAATCATGAGAAATAACCATGAAACAGCCTTCAAATTGATTTAAATACTCAGTTAACCAATCAATATGTTCCGTATCTAAATAATTAGTTGGTTCATCTAATAAAATAACTTCAGGATTTTCCAATAATAATTTAGCTAAGATAATCTTAGATCTCTGACCACCACTTAATTCACTAACTTGATGGTCTTTTTCAATTGCATCTAATCCTAAACCAGTTCGAACACGGTCAATTTCTGTATCGATATCATAAAAATTTTTTGCCTCAAGTTCTTCTTGATATCTACCCGCTTTTTCCAACAACTTCTCGTCCATATTTTCAGCATAATCCGTATAGGCCTGCGTTTGTTTTTCACTAATATCATATAAACGTTGAAATGCTGTCTTCAAAAACTCAATAACCGTAATGCCTTCCGCAACTTCAGCATATTGATCTAAATAGCCAATTGTCGCACTTTTTTTCCATTTGATTTCGCCTTCATCAGGTAATTCTTGTCCAGTAATAATTTTGATTAATGTACTTTTACCAGCACCATTTTGACCAATGATACCCATATGATCCTCAGTGTTTAATTCAAAATGAGCATCCTCATATAATTGCTTATCCGCAAATTGATGGGAAAGTTGGCGAACTTCTAAAACTCCCATTGTAATCCTTCTTTCTAAAGACTAGTTATCATTGTTAACTTCCAATATTGCATTAAATACTTCTTGTGGTAATTCCATTTCAGCCTTAGAGCCCAATCGTTTATTAGCGCTTTGACGGCGTAGCATATCTTGTTTGGCAGCATTCTTTTTATCACTACTTGTTGTTGCGCTCTTACGAAGAGGCGGTACATTTGCACGCGAAATAGCTTTATTTTCGATAACTGCTTGTACTGGCATTGGGAATAATTTACGTGGAATTGAATATTTCAATTGCTCAACTAATTTCTGACCAATTTCCACAGCATCTTGTCTATGCACAACAAACCCTAGTGCATCGACTGTTGCATAGTTAACTAAAACGTCCATTTTAACAACGTCTGCTGTTTGATATCCTTTAAATTGCGTTTCCATTGTTGCATAGCCATGTGATAATGATTTTAATTGATTGAAGAAATCATAGGCAATTTCAGACGTTGGTAACGCATAATTCAATTCAGTTTGACCAGAATTGTATGACATATCTTGGAAAATACCTTTACGTTTTTCAGCTAATTTCATGATATCGCCCACTTGTTCATCTGGCACGGTCATATGAACATCTAAAAATGGTTCTTCAACATGATCAATTTCAGAAAAATTAGGGAATTGGACAGGATTATCAACAACAACTTCTTTACCATTTTTCAAAATAACGTGGTACGTAACATTAGGCGTCGTTGTTAACACCCCTAATTGGTATTCTTTTTCGAGACGTTCACGAATAATACTTAAATGTAACATCCCTAAGAATCCACATCTAAATCCTAGTCCTAAAGCATCTGACTTTTCTTCTTTATAATGGAAAGATGAGTCATTTAAAGCTAATTTTTGAATAGCTGATTTTAATTCTTTATAGTTATTATCTTTAGGATAAAATCCAGCAAAAACCATTGATTCTGATTCTTTATATCCAGGAAGTGCTTCTGGTGTCGGGTTACTTTGAGAAGTTAACGTATCCCCAATTTTAACTAGTTGAGGATCTTTTAGCCCTGTAATAACATAGCCAACATCCCCGGCATGTAGACTATCAACAGCCACCATGTCAGGTTTAAAAATACCTGCTTCTACTACTTGGAAATCAGTCGTTTGTTGCATAAATCGAAGTAAATTATTAGCTTTAAATTCACCATCAAAGACACGAATATAAGCCACAATTCCTTTAAATGCATCAAAATGTGAATCAAAAACTAATGCTTTAAGTGGTGCTTCAATATCACCGATTGGTTTTGGAATACGGTCTTTAATAGCCTCTAGAACCAAATCAACACCAATCCCAGTTTTAGCTGATATTAATAACATTTCGTCTTCATCAACGTCAGCTAATTCCATCAATTGAATTTTAGTTTCTTCAACATCAGCATTAGGATGATCAATCTTATTGATTACTGGAATAATTTTTAAGTTGTTTTCTTTAGCTAAACGGTAATTTGCAACCGTCTGTGCTTGCACACCTTGAGTGGCGTCCACCAATAAAATAGCCCCATCACTAGCAGCTAAACTTTTCGAAACTTCATATGAAAAATCAACGTGTCCCGGTGTATCAATAAAATTATATTCGTAAGTTTCACCATTAGTAGCTGTATAGTAACTACGAACCGTTCGTGATTTAACTGTAATCCCGTGTTCTTGTTCAACAGCCATTGAATCTAACAATTGACTAGACATCTCACGTTCACTGACAGTTTGTGTTTCTTCCATAATTCGATCAGCTAAAGTTGATTTACCATGATCAATATGGGCAATAATTGAAAAATTTCTAATTTGTGATTGTTTCATTATGATTAAACCTCATTTTCTAAATAATCATCTACTGTTTTAGAGTCTTTTTTATTATACGCTAAATTATCAACGTCGTAAGAAGAAGATTAAAAGCCGGTAAGAATGCCCAAGTATTTTAAAAACGAAAAAATAATGAACACAAATTTAACTAAGGTCAAATTCAGCTCATTATTTTTAATTTAAATAGTACCGTTTGCAAATTGGCTATTATATAAATCAGCATAAAACCCGTTTTTAGCAATCAAAGCATCATGATTTCCAGTTTCAATAATTGAGCCATTATCCATTACAATAATATTATCCGCATCACGAATCGTTGATAGACGATGCGCCACAACGAAACTTGTTCGGCTATCTAATAAGGTATCCATCGCTTTTTGAATCAAAACTTCAGTTCGTGTATCAACTGAACTCGTTGCTTCATCTAAAATTAAAATTTCTGGGTCAGCCAAAAATGCACGAGCAATCGTTAACAATTGACGTTGTCCTTGTGAAATATTTGAAGCGTCTTCATTCAGAACAGTTTGATAACCATCTGGTAATTGACGAACAAATGTATCAACATGAGCGGCTTTTGCTGCAGCATAAACCTCTTCATCCGTTGCATTTTCACGACCATATTGAATATTTTCCATAATAGTACCTGTAAATAACCAAGTATCTTGAAGCACCATCGAGATTGACTTACGTAAATCTTCTCGTTTCAAATTCTTAGTATCGACACCATTTAGTCGGATTGATCCCGCTGAGACATCATAAAAGCGTTCAATTAAGTTAATAATCGTTGTCTTTCCAGCACCTGTAGGTCCAACAATTGCTACCTTTTGTCCTTCGTTAACATCCAAATTATAATCTGTCATCAAAAGCTTCTTATCTGAGTAACCAAATTGAACATGATCAAAGGAAATTTTATTACCATTATCAGCAATTGGTAAGTCATCGTTACTTTCATCTTTCAATTCTTCTTCATCTAAGATTTCAAAAATTCGTTCTGCAGAAGCTACAGTTGCTTGAATCGTATTAGATAAGTTGGCAATTTGAGTGATTGGTTGTGAGAATTGGTTCACATATTGTAAAAAGGCTTGGACGTTACCTAAAGTAATTGTTCCTTGTGAAACCTTAATTCCACCAACAATTGCCACAAAGACATAGCCAATATTTTTAATAAAGTTCATTGCTGGCATAATTAATCCAGAAATAAATTGTGCTTTCCATGAACTTTTATAATAATCATTATTCTGTTTTTCAAAAATATCAATATTTTTTTCTTCTTTATTAAAAGTCTTAACAACCGTATGACCCGCATACGTTTCTTCCACTTGATTGTTCAAAAGTCCTAAACTCTTTTGTTGTCCAGCAAAGAACTTTTGCGAACGAGGCGCAATTAATGAGACAACAACCAAACTCAAAGGAACAATAATCAAAGCAATTAACGTTAATTGCCAACTAATTGAAAACATCATATAGAGAACACTGACAAAGGTCACAACACTTGTTACTAACTGTGTAAAACTTTGTTGTAACGTTCCAGAAATGTTATCCACATCATTTACAGCACGAGACATAATATCACCATTTGGATGTGTATCGTAGTAAGAAACAGGCACGCGTTCCATTTTAGCCTTAATATCTTTACGAAGTGCGTACACCGTTTTTTGAGAAATATTAGTCATGATTAATTGCTGCACAAAACTGAAAAGTGCAGACGCAATATACATAATACCAACTGTAAGTAAGATATTCTTAATTGCATCAAAATTAATTGGCAACGAGGTTACTTTCTGCCCCTGTTTCATTTGAGTGAATCCTTTAGTTACCCCAGAGAAAATCTCGGTTGTTGCGCGTCCTAAAATTTTAGGAGAAACCGCCTGGAAAATTACAGATATAATGGCTAGCACTAATACTATCCCTATTGAAATTAACCATGGTGACATGTATTTCGCTAAACGCCCAATTGTTTTCCAAAAGTTCTTAGGCTTTTCAACTGGTCGTCCAATATTGCCATGTCCACCTCGACCGCCCCGCATAGGTTGCGTTGCTTGTTTTGACTTATTATCTGCCATTACTCTGCATCCCCCTCTCTGATTTGTGACTGCATAATTTCTTGATAGGTTTCATTCGTGGCTTTCAATTCTTCATGAGTCCCTTTACCAACGATTTTTCCACCATCGATAACTAAGATTAAATCGGCACTTGTCACACTAGAAATCCGTTGTGCCACAATTACGACAACACTATCTTTGATGCTTTCATCCGTTTTAAGTGAGCCACGTAATTTAGCATCTGTTTTAAAATCAAGCGCTGAGAATGAATCATCAAACAAGTAAACAGAAGCTTTTTTAACTAATGCTCTTGCAATTGCAAGTCGTTGCTTTTGGCCACCAGAGAAGTTATCTCCACCTTGTTCAACTATGCCGTCTAAGCCATCCGCTGATTCTTCAACAAACGATTTAGCTTGTGCTATTTCTAGCGCATGCCACAACTCATCATCTGTTGCCGTTTCATTTCCAAACTGTAGATTACTTCGGATTGTTCCTCTAAAAAGAACTGTCTTTTGTTGAACAAGAGAAATTTGGTCGTGTAAGCTTACTTGGGTTAACTCATAAATTGATTTACCATCAATTTTAATATCGCCCGACTCAACATCAAACAATCGTGGAATTAAATTAATTAACGTTGACTTACCAGATCCAGTACCACCAATAATCGCAATCGTTTGACCCGCCTTTGCTTCAAAGTTAATATCTGTTAGGGCTTCTTTTTCAGCACCCGTATACCGGAAATTAACTTTATCAAATGACAATTGACTTGCTCCTACTTTACTACGATCAACTGTAATTGCATCAGGTTGGTCTTTTATCGAATTCTTCGTATCTAAAACTTCGTTGATACGTGCTGCAGCAGCTTGCGCACGAGGTAACATGACAAATACCATCGATAACATCATAAAACTTGATAAAATTTGCATTGCATACGTCATAAACGCAACTAGATTACCCACTTGCATCGACATATCTCCAATTAAATGACCACCATACCAGATAATTGCGATATTGGTTGCACTAAGAACTAAAGTCATCATGGGGAACATTAGCGCCGTAATTGAAAATACTTTACGGGCATTATCTGTATATTCTTTATTCACACGATCAAAACGATTTTGTTCATATTTATCTTGGTTAAATGCGCGAATAACACGAACACCTGTTAAACCTTCACGAAAGACAAGATTAATATGATCAATTCTTTTTTGTAACGTTTTGAACAGCGGCACTGCAAAATACATAACTGAAGCAATTAATATAATTAAAATTGGAACAGCTACTAAAAAAATCACGGTTAATTCTTTTTGTTTGTTATAAGCTAAAATACTAGCACCAATCAACATAATAGGCGCTTGGATCATCATTCTTAACATCATAACGGTAACGTTTTGAATTTGTAGAACATCAGTTGATGTTCTTGTAATTAAACTTGAATTTCCAATTTGATCAAATTCATGACTTGAAAAATTAAGTACTTTTTTGTAAATATGACTTCTTAATCTAAGTCCTAATTTTTGCGCTAAGCGTGAAGCGATAAAGACATTACCAACTGCCGCAACAATACCAATAGCTGCTACGCCTAACATGACATAACCCACCTGCCAGATATACGCAACATCGCCTTGTGAGACACCTTTATTAATCATGTCTGATGTTAATGTTGGTAAATATAAATCGCAGATAACTTGGACAATCATAAATATAAATGCACCAAACATTGCCCAAACGCTAACGCGATTTTTCATTACTTTTATCATTTATTTTTATTCCTTCCTTTTTGAAACACCAATAGCTACCCAGTTAGCCATTGTTTCATATTCTTTTTGTAACTCTTCAACAGGTATTTCAATACCTTCTCTTTGTTTTGAAAAATAATCATTAATAGTTTTCATAAATGGACTCATTAAAGAAAACATAAGTAAACTAATTTCTTCATCTGAGGAAATGGTTAGTAAAGACCGATCAATTTCACTCATAATATCAAAATCTGCTTTTAAATTTTGATGAAATGGTCCACCAAAATGTGGCTGTTTCCCACTATGATGCGGGTGGTGAGGATGATGTGGCTGCATCCGACTACTCATTTTAAAGTCCATTCGGACAAAGGCGTTTTTAAAAAATGCAGCATCTTCTCCGGACACTGTATTCGCAATCGTTTCTGAAAAAAAGGTCTTCATAGTCGTCACGACATCACCTTGATTTCGTTTTAATAATTCACCAAATCTTTTAGTTTGATTCTGTCGAATAGTATCAAAATAATAAAAGTATAAATCTTCTTTATTTTCGAAATATTGGTAAAAACTCCCTCGCGGAATATCTGCAATTTTTATGATATTACTAATTGATGCTTCAAACAGGGGTACTCTTGAGAACTCTTCTTTAGCAGCATCCAATATCCGTTGTTGCTTATCTTCATCTAAATTAAAATACGTTTTTTTAGGCATATTTTCTCCTTTATACAAAAAATGACAAGCTGTCATGTGACAACTTGTCATGTTACTAGTCTTTATTTAAAAATGCAACTTTATTTACTTATTCTTTTCTTAAAGATTCAACTGGATCAAGTTTTGATGCTCTGTTTGCTGGTAAGAAACTAGCAACCATACTAATCAAGACACTGATTAAAATACCAGAGAATACATAACTAGCTGTAACTTTAACAATCGTAACATCGAATGTTGCAACTGAGAATGCATTTAACCCAAAGGCTAAAATATACGTTACGCCAACACCAATTAAGCCAGATGCTAATCCAATTAGGAACGCTTCGGAAACAAATATACGGCGAATATCCTTACGACGTGCTCCTAAAGCTTTCATAACACCGATTTCTTTTGTTCTTTCAACAACAGATATATTTAGAACCACTAATATCATAATTGCAGAAACGAGCAATGATATCGCAGCTACGGCCGTTAAAACGTCTGTCAAAATATCTAACATTTGAGTAAACATTTCTGACATTTTTTCTTGAATTGAACCTGTGTAACCCAATGATTTAACTTTAGCTTTTATACCTGCCGTATTAGCCTTATCGTTTGTATGAAGATAAACAACATTTGGTTTAATTGTTTCATTATTATCTTCAACTAATTGTTGTAAGTCAGCGTAATTCAAGTAAACTAAACTGCTTGAACTGCTACTTCCAGATGCTTCATAAATTCCGGCAACTTTGAACGTTTTCTTAATCGTTTTTTCGTTATAAACAATCGCAATTTTAACTTGTTTACCAACAATGTTCTTGCCTAATGAATCTGCAGTTGTTTTATCTAATAAAATGCCATCCTTACCTGGTTTAGTACCCTTGGTAATGTTTGATTTTGTAATACCTGAGTTCATTGTACCCAACTGCATCAAACTAGCTTTTTTATCCTTATATGAAACTGTATTTGTACCTAGTGAAATTGCTGTATAACCCTTTTGTAGCTCATTCACATGTTTAATATTTGTTAACTTATTAATATCTTTTTTAGAAAATGATCCTGTCTGACCAGTAATTGCAGCCATTTGACTTTGTTGTTCTTTAGCTTGCGCTGCTTGGGCTTGAGAACCAGCAGCTGGTGTTGCTGTTTTAGAACTACTACTTGAAGAACTTGTTTTTGCCTTCATATGAACTTCAGTCACATTGGGATTCACGTAGCTAGTCATCGTATCCTTTATATAACTTGTTACCCCTTTTCCAAGCGATAACATTAAAACAACAGACATAATCCCAATACTTGAGCCAATAGCAACAAGTAAATTACGAGAAAATTTAGCTTTCATATTAAGTGCAGCTAATCGAATTGCAGACCATAGACTTAAATTCTTAGGCGTTTCGCCTTTAAATTCATCTTCATTAGTATGCAACTCTAATTGTTCTTGTTCGGAATCAGAAATAATTGCACCATTATCAATTCGTACAACACGACTTGAATATGCCGCAACGCGATCTGAATGAGTAACCATTAAAACTAATTTACCACGCTTTGCGATATCTTTGATAATTTCTAAGACAGCATCAGTTGTCTCTGAATCCAAAGCACCTGTTGGTTCATCAGCAATAATGACATCAGGATCATTCATTAAGGCACGTGCAATAGCAACACGTTGTTTTTGCCCACCAGATATTTGATCTGGCTTCTTTGTCATATGATCTTGTAACCCAACGTCTGTTAATAATTTTTTAGCACGTTTGACACGTACTGATTTATCAACATTTGAAAGCGTCATTGCCATAGCAACGTTATCAATCAAACTTAAATGAGGAATTAAATTAAAATTTTGAAAAATGAATCCAATACTCTTCTTATGAAAGTTAACAAGTTCTTTTTCAGAAAAATCACCAATATTTTCACCATTATACGTAATTTCGCCATCAAAATTTGAATCCAATCCACCTATTAAGTTCATTAATGTTGATTTACCACTTCCGGATTCACCAACTATTGAAACTAATTCTCCTTTGTCAAAAGAAGCATTAATGTCTTTTAAAGCCTTGAATGTCGTACCACCAGCCATATTATACGTTTTTGAAACGTTTTTTATTTCTAGAATCAATTTGTCTCCCCCTATTTCCGTTTTTATGACAGACTGTCATAATGAGCTGGTTTTTATTATAGATAATCACACTCACAAAAGCAAAGTATTTCGCTCCACCTTTACCCATTCTTTACAATTTCAGGTGTAAATCATTACACGATTCATACAGAACCATAACATTTAACTGATATTATGAAGTTGTTCTTAAATACGAATACAAAATAAAAGGGGAAGTTAATTATGAGAAAGAAAACAGCAATTATTTCGATAGCAGCAATGGGTCTTTTATTGTTGGCAGGATGTGGTAAATCATCATCTTCTTCAGATGATTCATCAAAAATTACAGGTAAAATTACTATTGTTGGATCAACTGCTTTACAACCTTTAGTTGAACAAGCAGCTGAAACCTATCAAGCAGATAATTCAGGTTTAACAATTGGCGTGCAAGGTGGTGGCTCAGGTACTGGTTTAAGCCAAGTTTCTACAGGTGCTGTTACCGTTGGTAATTCTGACATTTTTGCAGAACAAAAAGACGGCGTAGATGCTAAAAAGATTGTTGATCACAAAGTTGCCGTTGTTGGTATTGCACCTGTTGTCAACAAAGATACAAAAGTAACTAACCTCTCAAAAGCACAACTTGCTAACATTTTCTTAGGTAAGACAACAAACTGGAAAGAACTTGGCGGAGCAGACCAAGCGATTGTTGTCATTAATCGTGCTTCTGGTTCGGGTACACGTACCGTATTTGATAGTAGTATCCTTCCAAATAAAACAGCTAAACAAACACAAGAACAAGATTCAAACGGTACAGTTCAAAAAATGGTATCTTCAACACCAGGTGCCATCAGCTACTTAGCATTCTCGTACTTAAAAGATAACATCCAAGCATTATCTATTGATAACGTTAAACCAACATCAAAAAATGTTGAAACAAACAATTGGAAAATTTGGTCATACGAACATATGTATACTAAAGGTTCTCCTAACTACGCAACAGCTAAATTTATTGGTTATATTCAATCAGACAAAATTCAAAACGGCTTAATCAAGAAATTAGGTTATATCTCAATTTCAGATATGAAAGTTGAAAAAGACGCTAAGGGTACTATTGAAGAAATTAATAAATAGCTGTAAAAAATAGAACATTCAATACAAAAAGCTCATAATTATTAGATCTAAATCTAATAATTATGAGCTTTTTTATATTTAAATAGTGTTAAAGGTTATGAAATTTGTTTTATATTGGTATATTGCGCCAATCATATTAGCATCTCCATAAAAATAACATGTTTTTAAATTATACTTAAGGCCATCCGCACGTTTGGCAATGATTAATTGATTAATATATTTATTTAGTGTTTTAATCAAACCAGGTCTTTCAGATATAGCGCCTCCAATTAAAACAAGGTCAGGATCATACGATACAAGTAGATTAAACACTCCTACGGCTAAATGTTTATAAAAATCATCTACAATTTGGCATGCCTTATCATCACCAGAGTCAGATAAATCAAATAATTGTTTTCCGTTAATTTCACGATTATTTTCTGAAGAATACTGTTTGGCAAGATTTACTGGACTAACCAACTCACTGAAAGTACGATCATCATTTACATCTAAAATCATGTACCCAAATTCGCCACCAAATAGATTACTTCCGGCCTTTAATTTTTTATTCATTATTACAGAACCACCAACTCCAGATCCAATGATAATAGAAACAAAATCATCTACATCTTTAGCGTTTCCAATCCAATTCTCAGCTAATGCTGCACAATTAGCATCGTTTTGTATAGAAACTGGTACGCCTAAATATTGTTCCAACTCATCCCTAATCGGAAAATTGTGTATATAAGGGATGGCGCTAATCCCATGAATAATTCCATTTACCGTATCAACTGATCCTGGAGAACTAATGGCTATACCTTCAGCGTTCTGACAACTATTATATAAATTTTTAATTAAAGTTTTCATATCTTTCCACGTCTCAGGGGTCTCCCTCTTACCACGTGAAATGAACTGATTTTCTTTCCATTCTCCATACTTTACGGTTGTCCCACCAATATCAATTGCTAATATAGTTCCCATTGTTCTCCTTTTCAGTCATTCGACTAATATTTTTAGTATCTGATAATTATAATTTTTAATAAACGTATTAAATTAAAGAAGTTCTCATAGCACGTCTATAATGCGTCATTTTATACGGCGTTTTTTTTAATTGATTTATACATAGTTATAATTTCTTTAGCTAAATCAATATAACAGATACTCGTCATTAGCCAATCTTGCGAATGTATCAAATACAAATTAAGTTTCGTTTTTTCACCATTGGCCTCTTTTGTTAACAAAGTAGTTTGGATATTGTGCACCTTAGTTAACGCCTCTTGTGCTTGGTTCATAAAATCATCAGATTTAGAAAAATCAGACTGCTCAGCCATGCGGATTGCTTGAGCGGCAAATCCCTTCGCATTCCCCGATTCCATAATAATTCCCATTATTACAGTCATATCTTTATCATTCATATTTTTCATCCCCATTTCACTAAATTTATTTTATTCCGCAATTAAATTTACTGCTGTTTGTAATACTTTTTCACCGTTCATCATCCCATAATCTAGCATATCAATGACGTCCATAGGAATTCCAGCAGCATCAGTTTTACTTTTAATTTCTTCCTTCATATAACTGACCTGTGGCCCTAATAACAATACATCCGGATGAACACTTTCAATTTGATGGTCTACATCTGATGTTGATGTTGCAAATATTTCATAATCTTTTTTCTGCTTAGAAGCTGCCGCCTGCATTTTTGATACTAGTAGAGATGTAGACATACCAGCTGAACAAGCTAACATAATAATTTTTTTCTCCATGATTTTTTATTCCTTTCACTCTGCTTTATTATTTAATTCTTGCTCTTGTTCTTGATTACATAAATATTGATCATATTTTTTAGCGAATGGATAGTATCCGACAGCTGATATTACTAACGTTACCGCTTGCCATAAGGCCATCTTCCAACCTCCAATTAAAAATCCTGAAATAACTGCTGGCGTTGTCCAAGGTGCCGCAACACCATTTAAAGGTGGTACAATTCCGAAATAAATTACCCCATAAGTAGAGATTGCTACAATAACTGGTACCATGAAAAATGGTATAGCTAAAAATGGATTCATAACTAAAGGTAATCCGAAAAGAAAAGGCTCATTAATATTAAAAATAGCTGGAATAAGCTCAATTTTACCGATTGTTTTAAGCTGAACAGATTTAGCTGCAACTAGTGTGAAAATAACTAGTCCGATGGTTATTCCAGATCCCGTCAAGTTAATAAAATTATTATAAAATTCATTAGTAACAATATGTGCCCCGTTACCTAACGATAATTTACCAGCTTGATATAAAGCAGCGTTTCCAGAAGTATTAGGAATTAAGAAGGCTCCTGCAATTCCACCGACAATCAGTCCTCCGTGAACACCAAAGAACCAAAAGAATGATACTAAGAAGGCAATCAATATAGCCCCAATTAATGAATCTGATAGTCCTTGCATAGGTGCTGCTAACATCTTATAAATGAGATTTAACATATCTGTATTTAACACTGTCTTAATTAAAGCAAAGATTAACATAGTAACAGTTAATATAACACCAGATGGAATCATGGCAGTAAATTGATTAGCAACACTAGTTGGCACTTGTTCTGGGAGTGTTATTTTCCAACCAGCTTTAATCATTTTTGTATATGCCCAACCTACCAAAATACCTACAATAATTGCAGCCACCATTCCTTGACCGCTCAACCAACTAATGTTAATTACACCATTAACTGGCGACTGCATGAATGATTGAAGCGAATGAGGTAATTTGTCTATATTTTCTGTTATTGCAGAACCACTTAGGACCTCTTTACCAGCACTGTTAACAATACCTGCTCCATTTTTACCCATTACTCCGGCTAAAGGTGCGGCCACTTGGAGCATCTGTAACATCAAGAAAGATGATAATGCTGTCAATGCAGCGGGTAATGCCTCATATCCCTCATTACGAACATATACGTACGCGATACCAACTACCGCCCAGATAGATAAAATACCAAATGTTGTTGTATATGCTTGTGTGAAAAATGCTGACCAACCTGAATCTTTAAGCGCATCTGCAACACTTGGCACCGGGAAATTGGACAAAATTAAAAATATGGATCCTATAATAATAAAAGGTAATGCGTATACCATTCCATCTTGCAGAGCCCTTATAGGTTTTGTATTCACAAATTTCATAATTATAGGTAATAACTTATTCGTAATGAACGTGTTTGCTTTATTTTCAGTTTTATTTTCCATTATATTTTTTCTCCATTCTCTTCTAAGATATCCTTAAACCAATAATATGATTTTTTTGGAACTCTCTTCATATCTTTCAAATCATGATTTGTTCTATCAACAAAAACTGCACCATATCTTTTCTCCATGTCACCATGTGAACTAGGAATATCAATTAATCCCCAACCCAGATAGCCCACAACTTGAGCACCATCAATAAACATTGCATCCTTCATAGCCTTAATATGACTTTTATGATATTCAATTCGAGCATCATCTTGGATTATATTTGTGCTGTCCCTGTGCTCCTTGATGCCAATTCCATTTTCAATTGGAAATACAGGTAATCTATAACGATTATGCAAATCTGTAATTACATTTCGGAATCCTAAGGGATCAATATTCCATGACCACTCACTACTAGATAAATAAGTATTTTCTTCTACACTATAATTCATATATCTATTTGGTGCCTCGTCACTTGGAATTTTATCAGCATCCATGACCATTGTGCGATAGTAACTAAAGGAAATGAAATCAGATTTAATTTTATTTAAATATTGCTTATCTCTATCTTTAAAATCCATTTGAATATTATTCACTTCTATATATTTAAGTACTTCAGGAGAATATGATTGTCCGACAAATAACGAATTTAGATTTTCATAAATAAATTCATTTTGTTTTCTTACTGCAAAAGAATCTTTTGGATTAGTCGTTGCTGGATAAACTGGTGTATATGCCAACATACCTCCAATCTTAAGTTCTTTATATTGTTCATGAATATATTGTGCAATTTGTGCGTGAGCTATCATCGTATGATGGAATATGGTATACATATCGTCAATTGTTTTTTCCGTCTTGGTATATCCAGAAATATGAAATGTTTCATCAGTGAAGTATAGATTATGTTCATTAAATGTAATCCAATATTTAACTCTGTCTGAAAAATGATCAATAACGACTTTCCCAAACCTAACAAAAGCATCAACAGTTTTACGAGATAGAAATCCACTTTGCTTTTGGGCCAACGCTAACGGCATGTCAAAGTGATAGAGACAAACCATTGGCTCAATACCACGCTTAATCATCCCATCAATTAATCGGTCATAATACTCAAAACCTTTCTCGTTGATAGTTCCATCACCATCAGGTACTATTCGAGTCCACGATATCTGAATGCGATACATATTCATATTCATATCTGCAATTAAATCCAAATCTTCTTCATATCTGTTAAACTCATCAATCGCATCGTGCCAATCGGATACACCTTTATCTGAGTCACGGATATCATAAACTGATAGCCCTTTACCATCTGCCTGCCATGCTCCTTCTGTCTGCATACTTGATACAGAATTACCCCAATAAAAACCTTTAGGCATCTTATTTTCATTTATCATATATCAATCAACCCTTCTTCTAATAAATTATTTTTTAACTAAGAAATCGCTTTCATTTACTATTATATATCTTTTGTATAATAAAACAATACTTTTGTTATACAAAAGATATATGTTTTATTAAACTCTGGCTATCACTTATATAGAAAAGAGGGTAGTTGAGTGTTATAATTCGGTATTAACCGATTAATTAGTCATACTAAATATCGGTACAATATTCTCTAATTCTAAAATAGTTACATCATACCTATTTTTTTTGAGATCTAATTTTTAATAAGCAGAGTAATATACTTTTTAAAATCGCACCTAAAGTTTAAATAATACTAAATTTGACATTAAAATCTATGGGGGAACAGGGATTTATGAAAAAATATGAGTTAGTTAAAAATATAATTCGGGAACGAATACTTTCTAATATATATCCAAAAGGTAGCATTTTACCTGATCAAAAAGTATTATCTGCTAGCTTCGATGTCAGTTCAATAACCTTAAAGAAGGCGTTAGATGACTTAGCACGAGAAGGATTTATATTAAAAAAATCTGGTTTTGGAACAGTTGTTATAGGTCCCTCGACTCTTATCAATAGCGTTGATGCACCGGCAGATAATTTTGATGGATTAAGTAAACAAGAAGGACGGGACAGAATAACAAGTCACGTCATTAAGTTTGAAGTTGTATTCCCTCAAAAAGAGGTTCAAACTCATTTAAATATTAGTGCAGAAGAGCCAACATACCATATTATTAGACTCCGACTTTTAGATGGAAATCCTTTCATCTTGGAAGATACGTACATGCCTGTTAAATTAGTTCCAGGTTTATCAAAATCCGTACTGGAAACTTCCATATATAGTTATATTAAAAATACGTTAGGGTTAAATATGTCAGGTATGTCTAGAAAAATACAAGCCAGACAAGCCACTGAATTAGATATCAATTATTTAAACGTTGTTGAACAAACGCCAATATTAGAAGTAGAACAAATTGTTTGGCTTGTGAATGGTCACGCCATCGAGTACTCAAAATCAAGAAATGAATTTAATAAACGCTCTTATTTTGTTTTTGAATCAAATTAAACTGGCACACTTATGAACTAACTTACATTAAAAATAATTATCTGTACTTAATATATGTGGGTACGCAAAAAGGCATAATTCCAAAGTTATATTGGAATTACGCCTTTTTGCGTACAAAGTATTTAAATATTATTTTTATAAATTAGCATCCATGTTAAATATTATTTTTATAAATTAGCATCCATGTTAAATGTTAATTTAGATAATGTTAATCCTTCAGTAATGAATTGACCAATCATGTTCATCGTTCTTTCACGCATATCAGCAACAATTGCGTAATTTTGTTGTGTGAGGTAGTTTGTTAATTCATCCCCACTCATATCTGTAGATGCTGCATCAATATCAGCAACCATCGTCTTCAACTGTTGACGACATGCCTTTAAGTAATCAACATTTTCTTGAATAAAATGAGAATAATGTGATTCTGTTAACATCGAAACCGTACGATACATCCAATAAGCACTATTCATATCTAGTGTTAACGGTGTTTCGCTGTAACTTGGGTCTGTGTCTGTTGCATTCGTGTAGAATGGCACAAATGGTGCAAATGCTGGAACACCTAAACAGATCCACATTAATGCAGAATGTGCATCATCAACATTATTTCTCAATTGAAGAACGTGTGCATTTTGTGTTCTATTCATTGAAATAGGACGGAATCGTAAACGATCTTCATCAGCACCATGACCAAATGGATCATATTGTGTTTCATTGTAATGTGAACCTAAAATAGCAGTCACATCTTCAACACTGATTTTTTTATTTGCGTAACAAATGAATGGTAATTCACTTGAAGTTGGTTCTTGCTTAATTTCTGGATTCAAACAACGTTGACCATACCAGACACGAGGTGTGTTGTAATGACGATCTTTTTCTGTGTCTGTTCCAAAAATATGACGGAAGTTCCAGCCTGTTTTATCAGGGTTTAAATGATGCTCTTCTACATATTCACGGATACCGTCTGACCACATAAAGTTATCTGTATTATCAAAATCAATTTCTTGAATAGCAACTTGATTAGCTGCAACAGCATAAGCATCATCTGGAATACGTTGTGCAATCCAGTGATGTCCGGTAACAATTTCCATGTACCAAACATCATTTTTATCACTAAATAAGACACCATTTCCTTCAGGTGAACCGTATTTTGTAATTAAAGCCCCTAAATATTCAACACCATGTTTTGCTGATTTAATATAAGGTGCAACCATTGTTTGTAATGAATCTTCTGCTAAACCATTTTTAATTAAAGGATCGTATGCTAAAACACGTTCATTCGCATAGACACTTTCTGTTGCGCTCATTGCAACATTTTTTTCATTAATACTACTTTCATCAAAGACACCTTTGCTGGATACCTCAACATTAGGTGTTGCTGTCCAGCGATACCCATTTTCTGGTAATGGTGCAGTAAACCCATTTTTATTCGAAGTTAACGTTTCATGACGTCCGGTTACTGCAGGGTACATCAAGAATCGTTGTGGTGTAATAGGCAAAAACGTATCATCATTTCTAGCAATCATCGTTGAGCCATCAATTGTGGCCTTCTTACCAACTAAAATTGTTGTACATGCTTGTTCCATCATAAATAATTCACTCCTTCTCATTATTAAATACCCTTATAGTGTACAACTTTTATCTTCATATAAACATGCTATTTTTATATACTTTAAGAAACAGTTAAATCTAGTTTACAACTCTAGATGTAAATGCTAATATAAAGATATTACGTTAAGGGGGGTTATCATTTGAGCCAAAAAGTTCCATCATCTTTTTTAAATTGGCTAGATAGCTTAAAGAAAATTACATTACCTGATTGGCAAGATTTCCCGGAATTAGACCTTTATATGGATCAATCCGTGAAACTTGTTAATCAATACTTAGAGCCATTACACTTAATGCCTGTAACACCTACAATGGTCAATAATTACGTAAAAAAAGAAGTTATGTTTAAACCCATCAAAAAAAGATATCGCAAGGAACATTTAGCAGCAATCATTGTTATTACTGTTTTAAAATCTGCTTTTCCGTTAGATGTTATCAAGAATGGTATCGACCAAATTTTAGTCGATAACTCATCTGAAGATGCTTACATGAACTTCGCTTTAATTTTTAACGAACAACTTAAATCTTTAACCTTTGATACCAACTTAAAGCCCGTCACGACTGAAACAACAATCATTGAATTAGAACAACGAACGGCTGCAAGTGCCGTGATTAATCATATTATCAGTGAAAAATTAGTTATATTAATGAAGGAGGCCAATTAAATGATGAGTAAAGAAAAAATAGCAGTATTAGTAGATTCAGGTTCGGATATTCCTAAAGAATTTATGGAACAGGAACATATTTATATGGTCCCTATTTTAATTACATTCAGTGATGCAACTTACTTAGATCGTATCTCTATCTCACCTGCGGAAGTTTATGAACGTATGGAGACTGAGATTCCAACAACCGCAACGCCTTCAGGTGGCTCAATTAACGACGTTTTTGACCAAATTAAAGCCGATGGCTATACACATGTTATTGCAACAACGATCTCAAGCGGTTTGTCTGGTACTTATAATTCAATTAAAACATTCGCCAAATTATCATCATTAACTGTTGAAGTCATCGATACAAAAAATGTTGGTATTGGTGGTGGATTAGCTGGTATTTTAGCATCAAACTTAATTAAAGAAGGCAATTATTTTGACGAAATTGTCACAAAGGTTCAACTAGCGGTTGATAGAAGTAGTGTCTTTTTCTATTTACCAACCCTACACTATCTTCAAGTTGGTGGCCGTATTGGACGTGTCTCTGGTCTTATGGGGAATCTCTTAAACATCAAACCAATTATTTCATGTGATGAAAATGGTATTTATTATCCTATTGCAAAAGCTCGAGGCGAAAAAGCTGCACTAAAAAAATTATTATCACTCGTTGATGATAAGATTGGCGATTCTCTTCATTTCGATATAGCCGTTGCATATGGTAATAATGAGCCTTTAGCAGCAAGTATCTTCGAAACCTTAAAAACTAAGTATCCAAATGCTGAACATTTTTACTTTGGCGATGCATCACCTGCTCTTGGTGTTCATGCTGGCCCTGGTGTTATCGGTATTGGTGTTGAAATTTTAGACTAAAAATAAAGAAGCAAACCGATAAATACGGTTTGCTTCTTTATTTTTAGTCTAATTAGTTGCATACTTATTTTCAATTTGTTTAAGCATTTTTTTGAAATTTCTCTTCTTAAAGAAACTCATAAGAATACTCATGAAGGCATCATTCATTTGTTGCATCTTGCCTTTAGAAGTCATGACTTCTTTATAACTTAACAAACAACGTTTATCATCAATTACCTTAATATCGTAACTTACATCAAATTTATTACGATTGTTATCCGTTTGAAAATGATAACTTTCGTTTTCAACTATTTTTGTTACTTTTAAAGCAGCTGATTGTGTTTTTGAAAACTTTTTCGTGAACGCAAAACCCTCTAATTGATTTTTTGTTAATTTCTGACCTGTCTGATCTTTAATATCATATAGTACGGACTCCATAATTTGATCAAATAGATAATCTGCAGGCATTTTTAATTTCATTTCCATTTCCATCAGTCATTCGCCTCCATTTTTAGTCATTAAATCCATTTTGTTCTGTCATTTTTTTAAACCAGTAACCGCTCTTCTTAATTGTGCGTTTTGCTTCATTATCTAAATCAACACTAATAAATCCGTAACGGTTCTTGTAAGCATTTAACCATGACCAATTATCCATACATGTCCACATATGGTAGCCATGAACGTTACTACCTTCTTCAAGTGCCTTATGAACCCATTTCAAATGATCTTGAACAAATTCAATTCGATAATCATCATTAATTTGCCCATCTGCATTAATAAATCTGGCTTCATCTTCAACACCCATCCCATTTTCAGAGATGAAACAATCAATATTACCATAATTATCCTTAATATTGATTAGTGCATCATAAATTCCTTTTTCATAAATTTCCCAGCCACGATAAGGATTAACTTTTTTTCCAGGCATATCGTATACTGTATAAAAATCTTCAGGCATCCAGCCATTTTCACCTTCTGGTTCGGCTTTAATTATTTTCGCCGCTGCTCGCCTTGGTTGATAATAATTAACGCCTAATAAATCGATAGTATTTTCTTTAATAACATCTAAATCACTTTGATGATAGATTGGCATTAAGTCATATTCATGCAACCACTCAACAATATCTTGAGGGAAAGTGCCTTTAATTGCGGGATCTAAAAATGAACGATTAAAGAATCCATCAACAAATTTGGCTGCTTTAACATCTGCTGGATTTGTCTCATCTTTTGGATACGTTGGCATTAAATTTAAAATAATCCCAATTGTGCCACCTAAATTGAGTGAATGATACTTTTCAACTGCTTTAGCACTTGCCAATGCTTCATGATAAGCCACCTGGACACCATGCTTTAAATTACGTTCATCAGGTAAATGCCATCCATATAAATACCCACCCTCAACTGGAACAATCGGTTCATTTTGAGTAAACCATTTTTTAACGCGATCGCCAAATAATTTAAAACAAGTTTCTGCATAGTCCGTATACAAGTCTACAACTTCACGATTTAACCAACCACCATTTTCTTGTAACACCATTGGCATATCAAAATGGTAAAGGTTCATAAAAGGTTCAATTCCAGCGGCAATTAAATCATCTATTAAATGGTTATAAAAGGTAACAGCTTCAGGATTAACCTCTCCAGTGAATGGATTTGGAATCAAACGTGACCACTGAATTGAAGTCCGATATGAATTATGACCTGTTTGTTTCATCAAAGAGATATCTTCTTGGTATTTTTGATAAACCCTTGATGTATTTTCGGGTCCAACCTGATTAAAGAACTTTTCAGGGCTTGCTTGATACCAAGCATCCCAAATATTATCAGCTTTTCCATCTCCTGAAACACGACCTTCAGATTGTGGTCCACTCGCAGCTGACCCCCACCAGAAATCTTTTGGAAATTCATATTTAACCATAGTAAACTCCTTTATTTAACACAAAATCTCTTTACAGAATAACGTAAAGAGATTCGCTTTTATTTTATTTTTTTGCTGCTTCAGCTTCTGCTTCAGCTTTTTCAATTTGTTTTGTTGCTAAGATAACGAATGGTGCGTAAATTAACGCTGAGATAACCACATTAACTGCGGCTAAAACCCCACCAGCTAAACTCTTAGTTGCCAAAATCCCGCCAATTACTGGTGGTGTAACCCATGGGGGCATTACCGTTGCTGCTGGCACAATTCCAGTGGCGGTTGCAATATACGCAACAGTCACAAGTACCATTGGTGTCAAAATAAATGGTACGAACATAATTGGATTCAACACAATTGGAAGTCCAAACATCATTGGTTCATTGATATTGAAAATACCAGGAGCTGCTGATAGTGATCCAATCATTTTGTAAGGTTTATTTTTACGACCAACAATGAAGATGGCAATAATCAAACCAATAGTTGCACCAGTTCCACCTAAGTTAACAAATGAATCGAAGAAAGGTTTGTTAACGATAAAAGGAATTGTTTTACCTTCACTAAGTGCTTTAACGTTAGCTGCAATAGCAGGTGCGTTAATTGTTTGCATTAATGGATCAATCATATTAGCTCCATGTAAACCAAAGAACCATAAGAATGGTGCAATAAATGCTAATAATAATGCTGATGGATATGAATTTGCCAAGCCCATAAATGGTTCTTGAACAAGTTTGTAGAATGATGCAATAATATCAGTTACGCCGAATCCTTGGAATAATGTATTGATAAAGGCAAAGATTGTAACAACAATCATTGCTGGAAATAATGAAGCGAATGCTTTTGCAACAGCAGGTGGAACACCATCAGGCATGTTAACGATTAAATGTTTGTTACCACTTAAACGTTGGAATAATTCTGCTGAAACCAAACCGACAACAAGTGCAACGAATAATCCTACTGAAGACATCCCAGCTAATTGCAAACCACCTAAAGCGAAGAATGAAGCAACTGATACTGTACCAGCAGCCATACCATCTTTACCATATGATTTTGCAACGTTATGAGCTACTAAGAATGCAACGAATAATGACATAATACCAAAACTAGCATTCCAAACGCCTGCTCCTACACCCTTCCAGATTGGAACATCGTTAACTATTTTAGGAAATAGTCCGTCCATAAAATTTGAAAAACCTGGAATTGGTAAGTTATTAATTAATGTTCCCAGAGCACCTAAAATCATAAGTGGCATAATAACAACGAATGCATCTCGAATTGCCACCAAATGTCTTTGTGCCCCAATTTTTGAAGCTACTGGAATAAAGTGAATATCCATCCATTTTATAAATTTGTCCATGAGTAGTTCCTCCTTAAAGTTTAGTACTTATCCTATTTTTTTGTATAGATCTACTACCTCACCAGCTAAGTCTCTAAATGTAATCGCATTCATTAAATGATCTTGTCCATGAACCATTAATAAACTAACTGGTACCGGATCCCCTGAAGCTTCTTGCGTTAACATGGCTGTTTGAGAATGATGTGCTTCAATGAGTGATTTGTCAGCATCAGCTAACTTAGCAGCTGCGGTTTCAAAATCGCCTTTTTTAGCGGCGTGAATTGCTTCCATAGAATCACTTTTAGCGTTTCCACCATTAACAATCAGCCCCATGATTGTTTGCATTTGTGCATCATTTTCGTTCATATCTGATTACCCCTTTTATTTTTTATTTAATTAAGCTTTTAGCTGTTGCAAGAACTTTTTCGCCATTCATCATGCCGTAATCTTGCATATTGATAACTTCTACCGGAATATTTTTGTCAGCAACCTTTTTTTCAAATTCATCTTTCATAAAACGAACTTGTGGGCCTAACATTAAAATATCAACTGGTTTTGATTCAAGCATTGAATCTGCCTCTGAAGCACCAACTGCAAAGATTTCTGAATCATAGTTCTCTGCTTCTGCAGCCTTTTGCATTTTTGACACCAATAAACTTGTACTCATACCCGCTGAACAAACTAACATAATCGTTTTCATAATTTGCCACTCCTTTTTCTATTTATACTCTTATATACGCAAGTTCCATGCCAAAAATAAAGACCATCGAAAAGGCTTTAAGAAAGCGCTTTCGATGGTCTTTTATTTTATTTGCACACTACTAGTCACTATTACACACTGACTTTATTCAACGTATTACCCATAAAAATTTGGACAATATAGGCAACTTCATCATCTGAAATCTTAATATTATACATTTTTTCAACAATAATCAGGGCCGTTTTAACTATTTCCATCTGTAAATGATTCTCAGCTGAAAATTCTTGGACATTCTTAAACGGTTTAATTGATTGATTTTTCAATCTTGAATCTACTAGAAATGCTAGATGCATCATGATCCCTACGATAATCTCTGGATCAAGAACAATCTGTAAATCTGATTAAATTTTAATAATCATGGTTTGAATAGTATGAATTAAATCTGGGACAGAATTAACTGAATTAATACTACCTTCCAATGCATTAATTGTTTCTCGCGTTAAGTCGTTATCAGACAACATCCGCTGCAAAACTTGTAAGGTTTCATCATTAAAGATATCTAAAGCAGAAAAGAATGGCACTCTTTGGTAAGAAACCTCGACGGTACCAACAATTGCCTTCACATCATAATCGCGCATTAATGTATTAATGTGCTTTTTAAATGCATCTTTTTCTAAATATTGCATCCGAATTACTTTAACTTCGTCTTCGTTTACAATTGGCATAATACGATCATATAATCTTGCGGCGACACCTTCGCCGGTAAAACAAGCTACGATAACTGCTTTTTTCCTAGGATGCATATGGAAAAACTGCTCTTTTACAGACGATTCAAAAATATGTTGTGCATTTGCGTAAATATCTTCTAGTTCACGACCGGCAATCGCAATTCTTAATGATTCAAGCACAACTAACGTACTCGTCATTGAAACAGCTCGAATATTAATCCCTGTTTCTTCACCTAACATTGATGCAAAACTAGTTAAAGAGCCCATGTCAGTTAAAAGTAATAACCCTTTTTTCAATTGTTCCTGACTATCCAGTACATAATCTCGTACTTGATCATAAATTTCCGAAACATTTACATCAAGTGGCATATTAATTGCTTTTCCCTTTGTTGTACCAAGTAATTCTTGTGCTGTCTGTAACATAGAAGAAGCCGTTGATGCCCCGTGCATTAGCACGATGATACCGACTTTAATTTCATTTTGTTGTTTCTTAACACTTAAATCAGAGCTCAAAAACATTGTAATAAATCCAATTTCATCTAATGGAATTTCAATATCAAATTCATGTTCAATTTTATCTGCCATTTCCAGTGCAACACGAAAGGCTTTTGGATTTTTTTGTCGTAAATTATTTAAATCAGGATGAATAATTGCGACATTTTTCCTGATTCTTTCAATAGCACTAACAAGGTGTAATCCAAATGCAAATCGTGCATTTTCATTATATTTTTGCCCTAATTTATTCTGGGCTAAGTCATAAACTTCATTGGTAACCGTCCAAATATCATCTGGTAGTAACTCTTTTCGAACGCCTTCACCCGATAATTGTTCAATGTAATCTTTAAAATAACCTTTATCATCTGAATCGATTAACGTTTTAAGATTTAGTGATTTAAAATTCTGTTTATCAGTTTCACTCACTTTTTTATCAATTGTTTCATAAACCGTTGGTTTTTGATCGTTTTTTTCTACCGTTTCGCTATTTTTAAAAGTCACAACTTTTGTATTTTTTTCATTTGTTCGTTTCGCTAAACGTTCCATTAAGACATCAATTTTTTTATATTTGGATTTACCTTCCAAACGTCCTTTTTGAACATTCAATGGTAAGTCTTTTAATCTGATATATAACGAAGCCGTTTCATGCGTTCTAAAATACAAGAAGGCCTTTGCACAAACAACTTTAATATCCCTCTGAATTTGACCAATATTTGCTTCAGGCTCGTATAACATTAATGCAAGCATCGCATCTCGCTCAACAATAATATCTTGGCTCAATCTACCGACTTCTTGTTCAAAAAAATTCATGACTATCCCATAACGTTCATCAATTGTTCGTTTTGAGATAGGCGGTAATGTAATTGCCATTGGAATACGTCGATTAAATGTGCTCAAAAAATTTTCTGACGTTTCAGTCGTTGCCCCAATAATCTGTACACTCGCTTCTTTAGTAATTGAAGACTCTCCTAAAGGCCGATAAAACCCCTTATCAATAAAGGTAAAGAGCATTTCTTGTCCCTCAGGAGGTAATCGATGAATTTCATCTAAGAATAAAATACCACCGTTAGCTTTATCCATTAATCCTTTTTTATCTTGATCAGCACCTGTGTAGGCCCCTTTTTTAACACCAAATATATGCGCAAAAAGTAACTGTGGATTATTCGCATAATCCGCACAATTAAACCGGATAAAAGGCGCATCAGCCTTCACCATTTCTGATTCTAATGCAAACTGATACATACATTCAGCAAACAAAGATTTACCCGTTCCCGTTTCACCAAAAATAATTGTGTGTAGTCCTCTTGGTGGATATAAAATGGCTGCTTCGGCTTGTTGGATCATAACCTTTAATGAATCATTAGACCCGATTAACTTTTTGAAACTCATCTCTTTAACACTTTTATCATTAATTTCTTTTTGACGTGTTTCTTTTTCTTCAAGTGATGCCCACTGATAGAGAACAGGGCGCCCATCACTTTTTGTAACGTCACCATTTTTATATAAATCATTCAAATAACGACTCACATTTGCGCGATTGCAATTAAGCTCGTCTGCAATCTGTGTCGCATCCATCGCTATTTCCTTATTTTTTAAAAGATTATAAATATCATTTTTTCGATCTCCCAAGTTATCACTACTCCCTTACACGCTAAAAGAAAACGCTTACCACTAGTATACCGCAATCTTTTTTACATTTACACACTAATATTTGCTGGCTTACTTTTCTCCTTTTACACAGAAAATCATAACCTAAATAAAAAATCTTACTTTTCAGTAAGATTTTTTATTTACTCTGTAAATATTTTTTTAATTCTACAACACGACTAGCAAGTTCTTTTCCCATATCAGTTTCAGCAATTGTTTGTCTTTTAACTTCACTATCAATAATTCGTTTCACTGAAATAATATCTGTCCCATTTTCAATTGAATCCCACTTAGACGTAAAGGGTTGGTGAGCAACTAATTGTAAGCCATATGAATTAGAGAGCAGCGTATATCCACCAATTCCAGTAGTTGATTGGTAAGCTTTTGAGAAACCACCATCAATCACAATCATCTTTTTATTGGCCATAACCGGCTTGTGCCCACGCTTAACTGGTGTATGCCCATTAATTATTTTACCGTTATCTGGATTAAGCCCGAATTCTTCTAATATATGACGACAAAATGCTTCATCATGTCGTAATTTGTAATACGCATTTGGTATCTCAACTTGAACTTCTTCATCATTAATAAAGTAACGTTCAAAAGTTTTCATCGCATGTTTCCCAAATAAAGGCGATTTGGGTCCTTGCCATAAATACCAAAGTAAATCAGTTTCAAGGTCAGTAGATTTTTTAGGTTTAGCATAGCTTTTACGTAAATTATCTTCAAAAAAAGCTAATAATTCTGGTCCTGCATATGCTTTCCCTTTTAGCTCAAAGCCCTCCAATTTACCTTCTTGTGTAACTGGAATACAGCCGTGAACTAACAAGTTCCCATTATATCGTTTAAACATACTACCACGTGCCATCATAAAATCTAGATGTTCTCGTAATTTAGTCGCATGGATAAATGATTCTACTAATTTATCCATTATTTCTGACTCATCATCTGTTAATTTATACGGATCTGCCCAATCAACTGTTTGAAAACAAGTATCTTGTAGTGAATAATGTTTCCCATCGATTTCTATTTTTGACCCTTTGTTCCAAATCTTTTCTAAAATCGCACGATTTGCCATATCAAAATCAGGACGTCTTTTAATAATCTGTCCTTCTAATTTAAATTGAATAATAGCGATTGCCTGGTGTATTTTGGTCATTAAAAGTCGTTCGTCTTCTTTGATTTTTTCTTGTGCTGAATTAACTTTCGGTGAAAATGCTGGATTATCTTGATACGTTTTATCGGCAAATGTTGCTAAATGGCGTAAATTAATCCCATATGCATCTTCAACAATAGCTAAATTATTATATCTAGCACAAATTCGCAATAAATTAGCGATACATAAAGGCGAGCCAGCAGCACCACCTAACCATAAAATATCATGATTTCCCCATTGAATGTCAACTGAATGATAATCAAGAAGTGTCTTCATAATTTTATCTGGCGCAGGACCACGATCAAAAATATCCCCAATTACGTGTAAATGGTCAACGATTAACCTTTGAATCGTATACGCTGTAGCCGTTAAAAATGCTTCTGCTTGATTTAATTTAATTAAATTTTCTATTATACGATTATAATAATCTTTTTGATCAAGTTCATTGGAATTACTATATAATAATTCCTCTGTTATATACATAAAATCAGGTGATAGTGCCTTTCGTACCTTCGAACGGGAATATTTTGTTGCTGTCTTTTGTAACAACTCTATCATTCTGGCAATGGTATCTAAATACCACTGCTCCAATTCAGGTTGTGAAGTGAATTGTTGTTTTTTAGCAATTAGTTTTTCTTCTGGATAATAAATTAAGATTGCAAAGTCCTGTATACTCTCTTCAGTCAAACGGCCTTCAAAAATTTCTTGAATTTTTTGTTTAACATTTCCTGAACCATTTCTTAAAACATGTTGAAATGCGTTATATTCACCGTGAACATCACTAACAAAATGCTCCGTTCCTTTGGGTAGATTAAGAATGGCCTCTAAATTAATAATTTCAGTGACAATACTTTGTTTAGTCGGAAATCTTTTTTCCAATAACGTTAAATAATAGGGATTCATTTAAATGGCCTCCTTCATTTTATGATGCGCTTACAGTCACTATACCATGCCGGTTTGCCAATACCAATTACAACTTATTAAATGAGTCATATTATTATATATAAGCTTTTTTATAAACCAGCTACCTATACCAAAAAAGCAGACCAAAAGTTTTGGCCTGCTTCATTTATTCTTATTTAGTTTGAACAATTGCCGAAACTTCATTGGCTTTAACTGTCTCATTCAAATGATCAAACGTTATATTAGACACTTTATCCATATTCGTTAAAACGACCATCATCGTTGTTTCCTTACCAGCAGCTTTAATTGCGTTTAAATCAACTCGCGCAACTAAGTCACCTGGTTTAAGAGTTTCGCCTTCAGAAATAGTCACTTCAAAAGGTTTACCTTCTAATTGAACGGTATCAATTCCCATGTGTAATAGGACTTCTAATCCCGTTTCAGTCGTGATACTAATTGCATGTTTCGTTGGAAAGATACTTGCTACTTTACCAGCAACCGGTGTATAAATTTCGCCATTAGCTGGTTCGACTGCATAACCATCACCCAACATTTTTTCAGCAAAGGTAGCATCTTTAACATCCGAAATAGACATTAATTCGCCCTCTGCAACCGTATAAAACGTTTCACTACCAATAACCGTTGAATCATTATGATTAGCTGTAGCGCTTGATTTATCCGTCTCAGCCTGTAACTTTTCATTACTTAATGAAATAGAATCAGCCTTTGACTCATATAACTTACCAAGCTCGTCAGCAACAAATTGAACTTCAGTTCCAATAACGACTTGAATATTTGTTTTATCGATAACTTTAAACCCAGCAGCACCTGATGCTTTAAGTGCATCTTCATTAATATGGCTTGTATCTTTAACTTGTAGACGAAGACGGGTTGTACAATTATCAACGACTGTTAAATTATCTTTACCACCAATAGCAGCGTAAACAATTTGAGCTTGTCGTGCATATTTGTCATCCCCTAATTCAGGCGATAGTTGAATATCTTCAGTAATTGGTTCGCGACCTGGTGTCATTAAGTTAAATTTCTTAATGGCAAAATTGAATAGTGTGTAATAAATAATTGCCATCACAACACCTTGTACCAACAGCATTAGTGGCATATTAGCCATTGGTACACGTATACTCAAGACGTAATCAACTAAGCCCGCACTAAATGTAAATCCAGCTGTCCAGTGCATAAATGCGGCAAAAGCTAAAGATAACCCGGTTAATGCCGCATGAATGACGTATAAAGGCCATGCAACGAACATAAATGAAAATTCTAAAGGTTCACTCACGCCTGTGAAAAATGATGCAAATGCACCAGCTAGCATCAATGAGCCAACTTCTTTTTTACGTTCAGGTAAAGCATTTCGATAAATGGCATACGCACCAGCTGGTAGCCCAAACATCATGATTGGGAAAAATCCTGCCATGTACATACCTGTAGTTCCTTTAATTCCTGTATTACTCCAAAAGTTCCCGATATCATTAATTTTAGCAACGTCGAACCAAAATACTGAATTCAACGCTTGATGTAATCCGGTTGGAATTAAAAGCCGGTTGAAGAATCCGTATAAACCAGCTCCAACCCATCCAAGTCCAACCATAAACTTACCAAATGCAACTAACCAAGCATAAACAACTGGCCATGCAAATAATAAAGCTAAGGTAACAAAAATCATTACCAATGCTGACATAATGGGTACTAATCGTTTCCCACTAAAGAATGAAATAGCCATTGGTAACTTCACACTATGGAAACGATTATACATTGCTGCCGCAATTAATCCGGCAATAATCCCAATAAACACATTACTACTGATAGAACTAAATGCAGGATCAACATCTGTTACTTTTACTCCTAATAAAGCCGCAACCGAAGTCGGTTCCAACATTTTAACTGGAATTTCAAATGCAACAACACCAGCTAACGCAGCTGCGCCATCCTTGTTAGTCGACATTCCTAAAGCTAAACCAGCAGCAAATAATAATGCTAGATTACCTAGAATTGCGTTTCCGCCGGCCTGCATAAATGCCGCCGCAAACCAATCTTGTGGCAACCAAGTTCCAATTCCAACCAGTAATGCTGCTGCCGGTAGTACTGCGATAGGCAACATTAACGAACGTCCCATTCTCTGTAAATAACTTTTCATTTTTTATCCCCTTTTTTTCTTATAAAAACTATCATACAGGTTAGACCAAAAAAATTCAAATCAAATACAAATCAAGTGAAAAACGTGTATACAAGGCTTTAGAAAATAAATTAAACATCTATACCAATTTTATTTTTTAGACAAAAAAAAAGTTGCTTAATTATATTAAGCAACCAACTTTTTAGAAAACAAGCGTCCCCACACTAAATTTTCTCTTCGATATTCTGTGTCCTAATCAATAAACTCTTTGAATCATTTATTTACAAGACTTATTATGCCATGTAATTCCCCATAAAAAATATTAATATTTGAGGGTTAACTCGCAAATTTTGACATTTACAGCTTATTTACTGATATGACGGTCTTTTGTCCTTCTCGTAAGGGCAACTTCATTTAAAGTATTTAACGCTTTATTGTATTCAGGATTAAAATAAAAATCCATTGATGATAATTTAGCCATCGTCATTTGCATATTAATAGCTACTGACATGATATTAATCATATCTAAAATATCATGTTTCGAATAAATTTGTGCACCAACAATGACTTCAGTATCTTTCCTGTACACAACTTTTATAAGTATTTTGGAACCATTTTTAACGTAATCATATTGAATCTTATTTTCAATTGTATTGGATAGAACATCCAATCCGATATATGGTGCGTTTTCTTCAGTGACACCTGTCGTTGCTAAATAATGACCGAATAAGTTCATCCCCGCTGTTCCTTGCGTCGTTTCAACTTTAACAGGACTAAATAGACCCGTACAGTTATACGCCGCCACAATTGCACCTTTAATAGCGTTATTAACAAGAGGTTGATACTCTCGACGTTGGCTGACAGTTTGTTTAAATCCGGCATTATCACCTGCTGCATAGATGTCTTTATCACTTGTCTGCATGTAATCATTGATTTTAATGGTATTATTTTGATTAAGTTCAACAGCGTCTCTCAAAAAATCATTGTTAGGTTTTAATCCAACCGAAAAAACGACTAAATCACAGGCGATTTCTTGGTCAGTTGTCGAAACGCTAACTATTTTGTTATTCTCATCCACATTAATAGCATGAACATCATTTTTTAATACAATCTTTATCCCTTTTTCTCTTAAATCATCAATTATCCGATTACCAATTTCTTGATCTACGTACCGTGTCAAAACACCTCCCATAGCTTCAACTACTGTAACATCAACTTTTTCGCCTTTACGTCCCTCATAAATTGAGCTAGCTAATGCAAGCCCCACTAATCCTGCACCAACAATTAAAATACGCCTATTAGTTGGGCACAACTGTTCCATAGCCTTTTTTGATTCTTCTAAATTTTTATAAAAAACAACATTTTCATTATCTATCCCTTTAATATGTGGTTTAACAACCTTAGACCCATTAGCTAAAATTAATTTGTCATAGTTGCTGTAACTGTATTGTTTATCTGCATTAACAAAGTATAAACGTTTATCCTCCGTACTAACGTGCAACACTTCAGTACCAAGCATCAATTTAATACCTTCAGACTCTAACGCAGCAGGTGTCGCATAACTCGCTTCTTCTAAGTTATCAATAACCCCATCAAATAACAAATTAATTCCAGATGAGATATAGCTAACGCTATCTTTCATTTCCATAATAATTACTTCGGCATTTGGATCTGATTTTGAAATTGTTCTAGCGGCAGCTATCCCTGCGTGCGTTCCGCCGATAATGACATACTTCATTATTTTTCCTCCAAGCTTTGCGTGTTAATTTTTCTAACCTTATCAATTTCTAAAATTTCATTTACGACATCAGTAATAACTTGATCTGAACTAACACCAATTTCTGACATCACATATAATGGTGAATTAAATTGATCTTGGTTAACACCCATCCTATTTGTCACAATTAAATCATATTCTTTACCTTCTTGATAAATTTCTACTTGAGCGTTTAAAACGCTGCTTAAAACACGTTCCATAATGATTACGGTTAGTTTTTCCATAATTGGATCACGATTAATTAATAAGCCAATTTTTAAAACGTCATCAAACTCGAAGTTTAAAATATTCAAGATATATAAATACTGATTTTGTAGATAATATAAATCATCTGGCGAATTTAAGCCATCGAACTGTGTAACAGATTGATACGCCGTCAATAATTTTTGAATGATCTGCGAAAAGTCTTCTCGTTCTAATGATTTACGATTAAATTCCATAATTGTTCGATTATAACTAAAACTTTCACCTTTAAATATGGCTAATTTGCTGTATGAATTAAATAAATTATAAGAAATTTTTGAATCCCGTTTGAAGTAAGTATATTTCTCAATATCACTCCAAAAAAGACTAATTGCACTATTGATGGGTGTTTTTTTATCAATATCGTCATCTTTAATTTGAACATATAATTCAGAATCGTTTTTAATTAAATCAAATCCAATTAAAAAGTAATAGAACCCAACAGCATCTTCTTCAGAAAAGGAAAGTGAATATTTTTTTAAAAATCTAAAAAGACTTAATTTAACTTTACTGTATGCGAGATTATTTTTGATTAATTCACGAGAAATAGGCGTTAATGTCTGAACATGTTGCTCTTTATATGAATTAATTCGAATATAAATTTTAAGCCATAGAAAAACTCTAAGTTTCTCGTCGTCTTTCCATCCTAAGTCATATTGTTCATCTAAAACATTAACGTAATCGTTAATCGTCTCATTTCTAGATAAGAGTTCTTCGCGATCAGTGAATGGAACCACCCTAATGAAAAAAAGGTAATAAAAATAATTCAGTTGAATTTTAGTCCCAACTAATCGTCGATTTTTAATTTTTAGATCAAATCCTGCTAACGTTTCATTTAATTCTTTAATTCACCTTGTTATTGACGACCCACTGATATGTAATTCGTTCTCAAGATCAATTAAATTCAATGTTTCATTCGCATACAAATACATTATTATTTTGTATTTATACGATTCTCTTAAAAAATCAGTACTAATATTCGATAAATTTGTCGTACCATCTACTTCAAATTCAACGTTATTAGCGCTCACTTCAAAATGAACATGACCTGAAGCGGTAGCTTCCTCAAGCGTTATTTCAATATTTTTTAGGTACATTCGTAAAGAATTACCAGATATTTGGAGTAATTCCATTAATTTTTTCTTACTTAAATAACCACCATGTGTTTGTAATAGTTCTAGTATTTGGTTAAAAGTTCTTTCCTGCCCATCTAAAAAATCTTCCATATACATAAAAAAATCCCCAGCTTCACTTGACCACTTACCCAATACGATTAAAAAGGCCAATTTAATTTAATTCTATTAATATGTTACCGCGAAAAGTGATAAATTGGTATTAATAATTTTATTTTTAATTTTATTTAATTTACCCCTTGCATTTTCGGTATATACTTGTTATATTAAATGAGTAACCTAATCAATAAAACTTATTCAGTACCTCCCCCAAGGACTGAATACCAAAATCAATCCCCCAATTGATTTTGACTGTTTTACCCTTTTCGACACTGTAACTTATGTTACGATGTCGTTTTTTTTTGCCTAAAAATAAGTATTTACTCTTTCAAAACCTAACTTTATCAATGCTTATACGCTAAATATACCTAACTTCTTTATTCTCTTTTATTTAACATAATTTCGTCACACTTTCTTCATAATTACTTGTTATTATATAAACATACCTTAATTAAATAACTTTTAACTTTAATTTGTTCTCCCAAACAAATTAAAATGATAATTAATTTCTTCCCGAATATTAATTATCCCTACTCCTTTTAATCCATTACCTCTCCCAGGTAGTGGATTTTTTTTATTGGCCTTGCATAATTTCAATGATTGCTTGATAGTCTGAACCTGGCGTCACTATATGAACACCATTAAAAAGGTTTGATAACGATTCAATTAAATTTTGCGAAGCTGCAATACCGACCTTACGTTCATCATTTTGCAACGCCGCTTGTTTCAATTCTGCCATAAACTTATTTGGTAGTTCAATACCCTGAACGTTATCTTGAATAAATTGAGCACGCTCAAATGAAAGTATCGGCATTACACTGATAAAAATAGGTATAGCCACTTCATTAATGGTGATCCAATCTTTTAATCGCTGAACATTTGTCATATCAAATACCGGTTGCGTGATAATATAATCTACTCCTGAATGAATTTTTCGATTAATATCTTCAAATTCAAAATCTAAATTTATCGCATTAATATTAAATGCCCCACCAACTTTAAATTGTGATTTACTATTTAATTCACGATTAGATGGCGATATTCCTTGATTCATTTTTTTAATTGTTGTAATTAATTGTTGCGATGTTAAATCATAGACATTTGTGGCACCTTGTATTTTTGTAGGATTCCCTTTAATAATCATTAAATTATTTAAACCAACAGCACTTAATCCCATTAATTTAGATTCTAATCCGACTAAGTTGTAATCCCGTGTTGTTAAATGTAGGATTACTGGAATCTGTTTTTCACTAAGTTTATATCCCAATAATATATTTGAAACGCGGGGCATCCCTAAAGGATTATCCGTAATTGATAATGCGTCAATATCTAATTTCATTAGTGCGCTAGCACCTTTAAAAAAATTATCCAGATTAAGCGTGCTTGGCGTATTCCACTCAACTAAAACCGTTTTGGTCATTTTCACTTTCTCTATAAAATTCAAAATACCTTCCTCCAAATCAAATTTCATATCACCTTACAATGTTAATTGTAAACTAACAAAACTGTCACATGCCTATGTTTTAATAAATAAAGCCGTATACTATAAATATACACACAAGATACTTTGTGTGTAACTTAATTCTACTATAAAAAAATACGATTATATTTTAGTTTAATTTTTCATCTAGATCTAACCTACTCCCCCCAGAGTCTCGAATAGATTAGTATTTTCTCACCACTACTTTTAAAAGTAGTGGTGTTTTTTTTACATTTATAGTTTTTCTTTTTAACGTCATATTTTCTTCACATTTACTTGTTAGAATAACTTCATACCTTAATTAATAACTTTTAATTTTAATTTATTTCCCCGAATAAATTAAATAAGATGATCAACTTTCCCCGAAGTTAATCACCCTTACCCTTTTCCGACATTGCCTCCCCTTGTAATGTCGGTTTTTTATTTGCGTTCTATTTCTAGTAGTTGCTTTTTCATATTAATCCCACCGCGATAACCCCCTAAGCTGCCATCTTTTCTTAAAATACGATGACAAGGTATTACAATTAATATAGGATTACGACCAACTGCACTAGCAACAGCGCGAATTGCTTTAGGATAATCAACTTCTAAAGCTAACTCAGAATACGTTCTCGTTTCACCGTATGGAATAAGTTGAAGTTGTCCCCAAATTTCTTTTTGCAGCATCGTCCCACTCAAATTAAAATCAACGGGGATCGTAAATTTTTGAATTTCATGGTCAAAATAGGCTTGTAGTTCTTCAATTATACTTTTAAAAATCTTGTCATTCTCTTCGAATTTAGTTCTTGGATAAAATATTTCAATTTCACTTCTTAACCCATTAGGCGACCCAACAAAACTCAATCCTTTATCAGTCATCCCTAGCCAAAAATAATCCGTGCCATTAAACCAATTCATTAAGTACATGTCAAAATCTCCTATTCAATCCCAGACAAATTTGCGCCATGAACTTCTGCGATATTATATACGATGATAAATGCATTTGGATCAATCGTATGCACCTTATTTAACATTTGTTGATAATTTTGATTTTCAACAATAATCATCAACATTTCTTTGCTTTCACCTGAATAACCACCTTTAGCATCAAAGATTGTTAGACCTCTATCTATAGTTGTATTAATATCTTCTTTTAATTTTTTTAATCCCTCTTCTGTACTCATCACATATAAAACTTTTTTACGGTCCAATCCCGTTTCAATATAATTCATAATTAAATACGTGATTATTAAAGAAAAAATCGCTAAAATAAATGCTTCAGAACCCGAGACAAATATATTGAAAAAACACACAATACCATCAATTATTAATAGACTGGTTGCAGGTTTAATATTGAAATATTTTTTGATTATTAGTGGTGGAACCGTTGTTCCACCACTGGATGCATCAATTCGATAGAGAATTGATATTCCCACCGCAAAAACTGCGCCACCGACAATAACAGCTAATAATCTATCCTCGACAATATTTATTTGAGGCGTAATCGCTAAAAATAACGGTAATACAAAACTACCAATCATAATTTTTTTAGTCGTTGAACGCTCTAACATAAAATAAGCCAAGATCAATAGCGCCATGTTAATGCTCAATAATACAATCGAAACGTTCCAATTAAAAGCTGTTTCTAAAAGGATTGCAATACCAGTTGCACCACCAACCGCAACTTCTTGTGGTGCGTAGAAAAAATTAATACTTATTGCAATCATTTCTAACCCAATTAACATTAATAAAAATTGAATAACTTGTGGTTTCATCCTATTTATCATAAAGGCCCTCTTTCTGTTCTAAATTTGTAACCCCTTACTATTTAGCATACCGAATTTTATATCATAAAACAAATTTTCGATTTATGGCACAAAAAAAGCATCTCTAAACAGAGATGCTTTTACTACTTTATTCGAAACTTTCAGTTGTCATTGAAGCTTTGTATAAATCAATAACATCATTTACTGACATATCAACATAAACAGCACTATCTAATTTTCCAACTCTAACAGCTGATTCAGCCATTACTTTAAAGTTTGTTTCTTCATTGATGTCAACACCGGGTAACGTTGTTGGTACACCTAACGATTTAACCCAGTCATAAACTGATTGAATAGCTTTATCAGCAACGACTTGGTCATCATCATCTTGAATATGCCAAACATTGCGACCAAATTTAGCAAACTTAGAAACCGTATCCGCAGATAAAACGAATTTCATCCAACGAGGTGTTATAATACCTAGCCCAACACCATGAGTAATATCGTAGTACGCTGATAACTCATGTTCAATAGAATGGGATGTCCAGCCATCTTGATAACCTAATCGCATAATACCATTTAATGCCATTGTTGATGACCACATTAAATTAGCACGAGCATCATAGTTATCAGGTTCCGCAACTGCAATTGGTGCCCATTTAATAACTGTTCGCATGATACCTTCAATCATACCGTCAGAAACATCATTATTTTTTTCTTTATCAAAGTATTGCTCTGTCAAATGAGAGAAAATATCAATTGAACCAGCAGCAGTCTGCCATTTTGAAACACTCATTGTTAATGCTGGATCCAAGAATGAAACAGCTGGTGTTTTGGGACCAAAACTACCTATTTTTTCATTTGTTTCTGGATTTGAGATAACTGATCCAGCATTCATTTCAGTACCAGTAGCTGCTAACGTTAAAATATCGACAAAAGGTAATTGATCAATTTTGAAACGTTTTGAGGGGTCTAATGATAAATCCCAAGGATCTCCTTCATAAAATGCTGCTGAAGCAATCATTTTTGAAGCATCAACAACAGAACCACCACCGACAGCTAAAATAACATCAATTTTATTTTCTTTAGCTAACTTTTGACCTTCACGAACTGAACCCACTTTAGGGTTTGGTTCGATTCCTGCTAATTCAACAACATTTAAATCACTCAAAATTTTCTTTACTTTGTCATATAAACCTGAACGTTTAATTGATCCACCACCATATGTTAATAATACATTGGGACCAAATTGTGCAACCGCATCATGTAATTCTGTTTCGATACGATCTGAACCAAATCGAATATCAGTTGTATTTTTAAATTGAAAATCTTTCATAAATATAATCTCCTTTGTATTTTGAAGTTATAGTCAAAGTTATTTCAAATGAACAACTACATTATAACCCCTTTAGGCGATGTCATTCCAATACAAGCCTTTACTAAAAGAAGATTCACCATTTTACTGGTGAATCTTCTATAAATATAAACGATTATTGTGTGACTCTTTTAGCTTCATCTTTTGCATGAATCATGCTTAAAATTTTTCTTGAAATTGGTCCAACAATAATTAGTTGTAACGGTACCGCAACAATAATATTGTGTCCAACAGTAGAAAGATAAGCAGACCAGAAATGAGCAGGCATACCACCTTCAATAAGTAACCCATAAAGTGACATAAAAGCGACCATTCCACAAATCATCATTCCTGAGATTGCGAGAATCATTTGCCACATTTTATCATGATTAAGAGGTAACTTATCAGCAATTGCCATCGCAATTTTACCGACAACTAAAACATCTAAGATAAAAGCAACAATAAAACCAGGAATGAATCCAAGTAATAACGTCACAAGACCTAGTTTTCCGACTAATAATAAATTGTATGCACTCATAACGAAAACCATCATCGAGCACATTAATGTTGTAAAAATAATTCCTTCTTTTGCATTTGTTGGCATATATCATTCTCCTTAATAACTTTAATAAAATATAATGTTACACAAAATAACTCACTGTCATAAGTCTTTTTTTTGAATATTAAAGCATTCTCATTGTAAGCGATTAAATCGATTGATTGTGCTACCAATTACATTACGTTATACTATATCCATAACGATTAAGGGGAGATTTCTATGTTAATTGCACTTATATTATCTTGGATTGTTGCACTTGAACACTTATTTATTATGATTCTTGAACTATTTTTCTCAACTAGTTCAATCGCTCAAAAAGCCTTTGAATTAAGACCAGAATTTTTAAATCAGAAAGAATCAAAAGTATTAATGGCTAATCAAGGGCTATACAATGGTTTTATTAGTATCGGTCTAATGATTGTACTTTTCATTCTAACTGGTGCTGCGCTTAAATCAATGTTGTTGCTTTTTACAGGATTTGTTTTTATTGCTGCTGTTTTTGGTAGTTTAACATCTGCAAAAAAAATAATTTTAGTACAAGGATTACCTGCATTACTGGCCTTTATCGCAATTACTTTAGCTTTATAGACTAACTAAAATAACGTTAATCATTAAGATTAACGTTATTTTTTTACGCTATTTAATTTTTAACGCTTCAAGTTGAACCTCAATATCAGCTAATTTAACATCAGCCTCTAAAAGAGATGCAGCAGTATAAGCACTTTCGATTAAAGCTGTATCGTACAGATGAACTTTTTTATCTGTGAATTCCATGACCATATTTAAATTCATCTTAGCACTTCCTAAATCATAAAAAGCTAACAACTCATCGGCACTATTTTCGTCAAAAGCTGCTTGGATTTTATCAAATGATGTACCAACTCCGTTATCATCAGTCCCACCAGCTGTTGTGATTGAGACACTTGCTGCAACTTGATCTAATAGTCGCTTGATACCTTCTGCAATTTCAGGAACATGCGATACAATTACAACCCCATATGTCATACTAGCACCCCCGTTTCCAGTAATGCCTCAAATAAATAGCCACTCGACATAGCTCCTGGATCAACATGACCGACAGAACGTTCTCCGAGATATGATGCACGTCCCTTTGTTGCAACAAGCTCTTTGGTTGCTTCAACATCTGCTTGTATTTTTTCAACTGTTATTTGCTTCATTTTAATATCCCCTAAAACTGGATTCCAAACATCAATCATGGTTTTAGCTCCAACATCTGAATCACCGCGTCTTTTAATACCATCTAGTCCCGCAGCTATTAATTTAGCTGGATCATTTGTTTCTTTACTTAATTTAGACATTTCAATAAAAGCCGTTCCATAAAGTGGCCCAGAAGCACCACCAACAGATTTAATAAAGGCCATTGCGACACTTTTAAATAAGTCTGATAAGGATTCAAATTTTTGATTTTTTAATAAATCTTGAATTGTTTCGGCACCACGAGCCATATTATTTCCGTGGTCTCCATCACCAATTGGTGTATCTAGCTCACTCAAATAAGCTTTATTTTCACTTATTTTCTCTGAAAAAATCTGGAACCATTCTGTTGTATTTTCAATTGTTAGCATTTTATTATCTCCTCTTACCAAGCGATTGTATCTACCGTATAATTTAAATAAGAAAGCCATTTATCATCTTCAATTTTAAATAATGTCAAAGAAATTCCAGCCATATCTAATGATGTCATATAATTACCGACCTTTGTAAATGCGACATCGACTTTTTTATTATTTAATTGATCAAGCGTATCGTTCATAAAAATATATTGTTCCATTAACGGTGTTGCTCCTAATCCGTTAACTAAAACGGCATATTTATCATCAGATTTCATATCAAATGCAACTTTTAGTTTACTTAGTAACTCTTCAACCAATTCCTTAGAAGGTTTTAATTTTTCACGACGATATCCGGGTTCACCATGAATTCCTACGCCATATTCAACTTCATCATCTGCAAGTTCAAATCCTGGTTTACCAACTTCTGGGACGGTCGCACCACTCAATGCAATCGCAATTGTTTTAATATTTGGCATCACTTTTTTAGCAAGTTCATCTATTTCATCTAATGTAGCTCCTTGATCTGCAGCAGCACCCAATATTTTATGCATGAACACTGTTCCCGCAACACCACGTTTTCCTTGTGTATATAGACTATCTTCAACTGCAATATCATCATCTACAACAATTGATTTCACTTTAATTTCATCTATTTCAGCAAATTCTTTGGCCATATCAAAATTCATGACATCGCCGGAGTAATTTTTCACAATACAGAAAACACCTTTACCGTGATTAGCAGCTTTGATTGCTTCATAAATTTGGTCTGGCGTGGGTGAAGTAAAAACTTGTCCAGCAACTGCACCTGACAACATACCGGGACCTACAAAACCAGCATGGGCAGGTTCATGTCCACTTCCACCACCACTAATGAGTCCAACTTTATCTTCCATCGATGCCACATCACTTCTAACCATAGCTTCCGTACTATCAATTTTACGTAGGTATTGTGGATAAGCCTTAACTAACCCATTAACCATTTCACTTACAATATTTTTTGGATCATTAATTATTTTTTTCATAGTATCCCCTTTTCTGTCTGTTTTAGGTACTTCTCCATTATATTGCAAACGTTTACAAATAACCAATTAAACTAGCTTTTATTAATAATTCCATGACCATTCAATTCTCAAGACACAAAAAAAGAGTTTCCAAAATCATAACGATTTTGAAAACTCTTTTTGAAAGAACTAAATAATAAATTATTTAGCTGCGCTTGTACCGAACCATTCAATACGATCTTCAACAAGATCAGTGATTGCTTTTGTACCTGGTGCAAATAATTTACGAGGGTCATAACCTTTACCTTGTTGGTCTTTACCTTCTTCAATATATTTACGAGTAGCAGCAGCGAATACTAATTGACATTCAGTATTAACGTTGATTTTTGAAACACCCATTTTAATAGCTTTTTGGATTTGGTCTTTAGGAATACCTGAACCACCATGTAATACAAGTGGTTGTTCGATTACAGCAGCTAATTCAGCTAAGCGATCGAAGTTTAAACCAGTCCAGTTAGCTGGGTATTGGCCATGAATATTACCAATTCCACAAGCTAAGTAGTCGATTCCTGTTGCAGCAAGTTCTTTAGCTTCGTTAACGTCAGCTAATTCACCAGCTCCGACAATTCCATCTTCTTCTCCACCAATTGAACCAACTTCTGCTTCAACTGAGATACCTTTAGCATGTGCTAAAGCAACGATTTCTTTTGTTTTTTCTAAGTTTTCTGCAAATGGTAAATCATGACCATCAAACATAACTGAGTTGTAACCAACTTCGATACATTCTTTAGCAGCTTCAAAATCACCATGATCTAAATGCATAACAACGGGAACAGTGATACCCATTGATTTAATAGTGTCTTGAACAAGGTGTAAAGCTAATTCATATCCACCCATATATTTTGCAGCACCCATTGATGTTTGGATTAAAACTGGAACACCTTTTTCTTGGGCTGCAGCAAGAATACCGCGAGTCCATTCTAAGTTGTTTGTGTTAAAAGCACCAACAGCGTAATGACCTTCACGAGCAGCGTTAAACATACTTGTACCATTTACTAATGACATTTGAAGTCCTCCTAGATAAATTACAATACGTCTGTATTGCATTTTTTAATACAGGTACATTTTAGCACATTTAATCATCAGATAAAACTTTCATTTTTTAAATAAAACTAATTATCAATAATTTTAATATAAAGGCAACCGTTCATCATTGATTTAACAGACTTACACACTAACATCTTCAAATTTAAATTCATTGATATTAATTAAACCCATATCAGTTATTTTCAATTCCGGTATCACCGCTAACGACATAAAGCTTAATGTCATCACAGGATCCACCGTATCATTAATGCCGAGCTCTCTATAAGCAACTTTATTAAATAGTTCAAGCTGTTCTGATATCCATTCTCCAGATTGGTCACTCATCAATCCGCCAATTGGCAATGGAATTGATATTAAAACTTTGTTATCTTTTGTCAGGACCATCCCACCTTGAATATCTTTCAAAGTCTCAATTGCCAACGCCATATCTTGATCATTAGTTCCTGTTGTAATTAAATTATGTGAATCATGTGCAATAGAAATAGCAATTGCCCCATGTTTAATACCGTAATCTTTCAAGACACCCGTGAAAATATTTCCCGTTTCATGGTGCCGTTCAATAACTGAAATTTTAGAAACTGGAATACTTGAATCGTAGATAAAATTACCTAGTTCATCACGACTAACATTAATTTCTCTATCTATTGTAATTGCTTCGTTAGGAATTACTTCAATTGCATGAACTCTATTACTTGTTAGAGGCAGAACTAATTTTTCTTGACTAAAGTTAGCTAAATGGACTGACGATTGGACACTATCAATTGTATAGCTTTTAGTTTCTAGTAAATATTTTCCCTCTTCAGCAACTTTTTCACCAGCAATATAGACACTTGAAATTAGCATATCCGTTAAATCACTAATAATTGTTAAGTCTGCTCTAAGTCCAGGTGCAATAGCACCTCTATCTTTAAGCTCACAACACTCAGCGGTATTAAGTGTCGCCATTTGAATGGCAACTAAAGGATCTATACCTTCTTCGATACAAATTTTCAAACTATTATCTAAATGACCCTTTTCAATAATTGTTTTCGCTTGGACATCATCTCCACATAGAATGGCCCTTCTAGAATTAGTGGTTGTGACACCTTTTAATAGTGTTCTTAAATTATGCGTGACAGATCCTTCACGTAGGAAGACGTACATACCACGGCTTAATCGATTTTGCATTTCTTCAAGGGTTGAGCATTCATGATCATTTTGAATTCCTGCGGCAATATAGGCATTTAAATCTTTGTCATAAACTTGAGGACTATGCCCATCAATTCGTTTATTTAAATTTTTTGCGACCAGTAATTTATCTAAAATATCACTCTCAGCATTAATCACACCAGGGAAATCCATAAATTCAGCTAAGCCACTTGTCTCATTATTCGTGAGTGGTTTAATCATGTCTTTGGCCGAAATAACCGCTCCAGAATTTTCCATTTTTGTTGCTGGAACGCATGAAGGCAGCATGTATTGGATATTAAGGGCTGTTTCTTTAGCTGCATTAATCATATAGTCGAGTCCAACTAGGCCCGCTACATTCACAATTTCATGTGGATCTGCCATGACCGTTGTTGTCCCATGCGGCGTTATTAAACGGCCAAACTCTTCTGGTCCAACGTAGGCAGATTCTATATGAATATGTGGATCAATAAATCCTGGTGAAATATATTGACCATGAACATCAACCGTCTTATCCCCATCATATTGGCCACCGATTCCAGCAATAAGGCCATCAACAATTGCGACATCCCCAGTCATTACCTGTGCATTATAAACATCAATAATTTTGCCATTAGTTAAGACTAAATCAGCAGGAATTCGGCCAGCAGCAACATCAATTAACTTCTTTAAATTTTCTTTTTCCATCATAACTCCTTATCCTTTAAGAGATGATATCTTAATAATTGGATCAACTATTTCTAAAGCGACACAATCTACCATGCCTAAATCAGTAATTGCCAAATCTGGAATTGCCGTAATTGGTAAAAATGACATATAAAATATTGGATCAGGTAAATCACTACCCATTAAATTTGACCCTTTTCTTAGCGCAATTTCGCCAGTTTCAATTTCACTTGGTAATAAGTCGCTCATGATACCACCCACAGGTAATGCTAAAAATGAAATAATTTTTCCATCAATAACAACAATTTGACCACCGCCTGCTTTAATTAATTCATTTGTAGCAATCGACATATCATTTGCATTGACACCCATAACGACAATATTATTATCATCAGGTGCAGAAGATGATGCCATTGCCCCTTTTTTCAAGCCCCATCCAGATGTAAATCCAAGTGCCTGATTTCCATTTTTACCAAATCGTTCTAATACAGAAACTAAAGCGACATCTTTTTCTGGACTAGGTTGTACGATATTATTTTCTATCGTTAATTCAACATCTTTTCTTTTTCGAACAAAAGCACCCTGACTATTAATTGTTTGGACAGTTGCCATTCCTACTTTTTCATTAACTTTATATTCAAAATCTTTTTCAGAGGTTAACTCATGCTTCAACTGGCCTTTAAATAAATTACTTCTGATTGGTGCAATCAACATTTCACTTATTTTTTTATTTTTGGCAACAACTTTGCCCCGACTAATAACCATTTCTACATTAAATGAACTTGGCTGATCAACAATCAATATGTCAGCAAGTCTTCCTGGCGATACAGACCCAACTTGATCATCAATTCGATAAGCTTCAGCACTATTTATTGTTGCCATTTGAATTGCTGTAATTGGTTCTACACCTGCTTGAATAGCTAATTTAACAAGGTTATCAAGATGTCCTTTTTGTAAAATATCAGATGCAGTTACATCATCTGTACAGAAACTAACATGTCGTGCAATTGCTGGATTAACTTCAGTAACTGCTCGAATATTTTCTGCCAAGAAATGTGTAACGGATGATTCCCTGATTAAAATATTCATCCCATTCCGTGCTTTTTCAACAAGCTCCTCATGACTATAACTTTCATGATCTAAGCGAACACCACTTGCTAAATACTCATTCAATTTCAATCCGGTTGCCATTGGTGCACAACCGAAAATGGGTTGGTGATTATTTTGTGCGTGAACCAACGTTTTTAACGTATCTTCATCTTGTGTTTCAACAGCTTCTCTAACCGTTTCCCAGATACCGTAACATTCTGTCCATTTTTGAATTGTTTCTTGAACATCTGAATCGATGTTAAAAGCAATTGTTGATTTTGGAATTGTATATGGTGTCTTATATGGTGCACCCCAAAATAAATTAAGCGGTAATTTTTCTACCTCTTTAAAAACTTCTTGAACACCTTCTAGTCCGGCAACTGATATTGTTTCATCTAAACCAGAAATAATACTCGTTGTTCCAAAAGGTACAACAGCATTAGCAAAACTTGTCATACTCATTTTGCTACATTCAACGTGAATATGTCCGTCAATTAATCCTGGCGTTATATACTTTCCAGTTGCATCTATATGTTCCGTATCATTGCCGATATAAGCTTCAATATTACCTATCGCAACAATTTTCTCTTTATAGATAGCTACATTTGCTTGATAAATCTCACTTGTCATAACATTAACTAACTTGCCATTTTCGATTACTAAATCTGCAGGAATTTTTGCTGCACCTGCAGAAATATAGTCTTTTAACTGTGCTAACGTCTGTGTCATTTAGTTATCCACCCATCAATTTTATATGTTATTGAAGAATATTTAATACGTAAAGTAAGAATAGGAATACAAAGAACAAGATATACATTACAGGCCCGATTTCTTTTCTACGACCTGCTGCCATCATTGTAATTGGGTATAATACGAAACCAAAGGCAATACCATACGAGATGTTGTAAGTTAAAGGCATTCCGACAACCATTAAAAATGCTGGTACTGCTACTTCAAATCGACCCCAATCAATACCCTTTAATGATTGTGCCATTAAAATACCAACAACGATTAAAACGGGCGCCGTCACTTGTGATGTCACAACTGTCAGAAGTGGTGAAAAGAATAAACTTAGAACGAACATAAACCCGACAACTAATGATGTCAGTCCAGTTCTTCCCCCAACTGCAATTCCAGCTGATGATTCAACATAAGCAGCAGTTGGTGTTGTTCCCAGAACAGATCCGGCTAACATTGAAGCAGAATCAGATAATAACGCGCGACCAACTCGTGGCATTTTATTATTTTTCATAAATCCTGCTTGAGTAGCTAACCCGATTAAAGTTCCCGCCGTATCGAAAAAGGCTACCATCAAGAATATTAAAACAACAGACCAAAGTTGAAGTGAGTTAATTTTATGTAAATTTTCAACCCCTACTCCAAATGTTGGTGCCAAACTTGGAACAGAAGAAATAATATGTGTTGGTAATTTGATAAGTCCCATAACTAACCCTAAAATAGTTGTCGCAACCATTCCAATAAAGATTGAGCCAGGAATTTTTTTAGCCATTAAGATAACAATCACAACGAGTCCAAAAATTGTCAGCCATGTAGTTGGCACCGTTAGTGAACCAATCGCGACCAATGTTGATTGGTTTCCAATGATAAGTCCACCTTCTTGTAATCCAACAAAAGCGATAAACAACCCAATACCTGCGGCCATTGCTAATTTTAAGTCATGTGGAATTGCATCTATCACAATTTCACGAATTTTAAAGAACGTAATAAGCATAAAGATAATTGAGGCAACCACAACACCGGCCATTGCCGTTTGCCATGGAATACCCATTCCAATAACAACTGAATAAGTAAAGAATGCATTGTCACCTAATCCTGGAGCAATTGCGATAGGATAATTAGCTAAGAATGCCATCAAGAAACAACCGAACGCGGCAGATATTGCTGTTGCTGTAAACACAGCTCCTTTGTCCATACCCGCAGCGCCCAAAACTTGAGGATTAACGAATAATATATAAGCCATAGATACGAAAGTTGTTAATCCAGCCATTGATTCACGTTTAACCGTTGAACCTGACTCATTAATATGAAATAACCGATCAAAAATACCTGATTTTCCCTCTGTATTATTCATGCAATATAATCTCCCTATGTTGTGATTTTTTATATTATGTACAGTATATTACGCGAATTAAATAAAAAATCAATACAAAATACGCACTTTTGTAGATTTATTAACATTTAAAGTTCGTGTTTTGACTATTTTCAAAAATAAAAAAACTGTTAAAAAGGTTTTAACAACCAATCTAACAGTTTTTAAGTGCTAACTAACTTTTATATTTTTTTAATTTCCGTAAGGATTATCGATTAATTTAGTACGTTTAACTTCATCAATATTATGCGTTCCAGTTAATTGCATTGTTAATTCTAATTCATGTTGGAAGTAATTAAAGACATTTTGAACACCTTTATGACCACCAAGTGCCAAGCCATAAACAACTGGGCGACCGATTGCAACTAAGTCTGCACCACTTGCTAAGGCTTTATAAACATGAGCTCCACGTCTTACACCACTATCAAAGACAACAGGCACACGCTTATCAACAGTTTCTGCTACTTCTTGAAGTGCATCAAATGCAGCGATTCCGCCATCAATTTGACGACCACCATGATTTGAAACCCAGACGCCACCAGCACCTGAATTAATTGCAACACTTGCATCTTCTCCACCTTGGATTCCTTTAACAAAGACAGGTAAACCTGAATATTCTGCTAAGAATTCAACATCTTTTGGACTTAAGCGTTGCTTTGCTGAACCATAAACAGCATCCATTGTTTGACCAACACCACTTTGATAAGCTTGAACAATTGGCATTGCTAGTGGGAAAGTGAATCCATTACGTTTATCTGTTTCACGATTACCACCAACAGTTGCATCAGCAGTTAAAACAATTGCTTTAACCCCATTAGCTTTTGCTTCATCCATAATATTACGATTAATACCATCGTCTTTACTCATATAGAATTGGAACCATTGTGGTTGACCATTAGCTTGACTTGATATTTCTTTAAATGATTTCGTTGCAAATGAACTTGCTGTGTAGATTGAACCATAATCTGAAACACCCTTAGCGCTATCAATTTCACCTTTAACATGAGCTAATGCATGTGCAGCAACTGGTGCCATAATAATAGGCGATGTGATTTCATCTCCGAAAATAGTTGTTTTTGTATCGGGATGATCAATTTCTTGTAACACTCTAGGTCTAATTAGTTTATGATTAAATGCCTTTATATTTTCTTCTAAAGTATACAAATCTCCAGCTCCACTAGAGATATAACCAAATCCACCCTTTGGAATAATCTTTTCTGCATCTTTTTCTAAATCAAAAGCATTAATAACGGTAATATCTTTTTCTAAATCGCTTGTAATGTAATCTGTCATATTAAACTCCCCTTTTATGTTGCACCCAACTTATCTTGTCTAAATAATAGCACTGAATAAAGCATTGTGCAAGCGTTTGCACACATAACTACTAATATTTTTTTATCTATAAATATTAACTACTACTAACACTATTCTATTAATTAAAAATGAGATAATTCACCATTTAATTAGGTAAATTATCTCATTCCATTTAAAGCTAAATATCGTTACGTCTATAGTCCATTAGTCCATGACTAATTTCAGCTGTTTGCCCATATACCTTCGTATAAAGTTGGTATAATTTTCCCTATCTCATCCCTATAAATAATTCAATTTTCCTCTAAAATCTTCAATACTTTGGTACCCTTTTTCTGCCATAATTTCTTCTAGCTCAGTTGTTAGTCGTTCAAAAACAGCGGGTCCTTCAACCATCAACGCTGTTCCAACTTGCACCATACTTGCTCCACATAGAATATGTTCAAAAACATCTTTACCAGTTTGAATGCCACCAGTTCCGATTACTTGAATATTCTTATTTAATCGTTGATAGAACGCATGTACATTAGCTAAAGCAGTCGGCTTAACATATTCGCCGCCAATACCACCAAAACCTTGCTTGGGTTTAATAACGACCGTTTCTGTATCATCATTAATATATAGTCCATTCCCAATACTATTGATACTATTGACATAAGACAATGGATATTTATTTAAAATAGCAGCCATTTGATCAAAATGAATAATATCAAAGTACGGTGGTAATTTAACTCCTAACGGTTTGTGATAACTATTAAAAACAGCTTTTAATATCGCATCAACTGTTTCAAAGTCATAACCCGTTTGGGGCTTTCCTGGTACATTAGGACAAGATAAATTTAATTCAACAATTCCTGCAAAATCTGAATCTGTTACTTTTTGAAGTAACTCGAGATCTTCCGCTAGATTAAAACCCGTAATTGATAAAAAGTATGTTTTACCAGGATGGTTTATCTGATTTTGAGAGACAAAATCTAAATAGTAATCAACGCCATTATTTGGTAAGCCCATTGAATTAATACTACCGAATTCTGTTTCAAAATAACGAGGTTCTGGATTACCCTTACGTGGTTGAAGCGTGCCACTCTTCGTTACAAAAGTTGCCGCCTTAGAACTTTCGACGGCAAGTAATTCGTCGCTATCCATACAATAAACACCCGATGCATTCATCATACAATTATCAAAATTTGAACCCGCTAAAGTCGTTGCTGTTGAAATCAAAAAAATCCCTCCTTCATATTGATACTAGTATACCTTATCAAAATTCAAATTGTTACTTTTTTCACAAAAAAAGACAGCGATATCATTCGCTGTCTTAAACGTTTTATTTTAAAATAATTTGGTAAGCATATCGTGCTGAGTTAACGCCATCTTCCATATGAATGATACCTTTATAATCAAATCCATTTGAGGTAATGACATGTTGCATCCCTTTATTTTCAGGATGTGTATCAACGCGAACATCTTTGTAACCCAATGATCTCGCAATTGTTAATAAGCCTGAAATCATTTTTTCTGATAAACGTTGACCTCTAAATTTTGAAGAAACAGCAACTCGATGAATAGCCGAATAACGTGCTTGTGGGCCATTAATCCATTCGCCATCTTCAATGTTAAGATACATAGGATCTATTCCTAGCCAAAGTGCAGCAGTTCCTGCGATTTCATCTCCAACCATTAAGACATAAGTCAATTGATCTTTAATATCTTGTTCTAAATGGTTCGCCGCCGGGTAAGCACCTTGCCATTGGTCAATTCCCTGTTCTTTAAGGTAAGCTTTTGCTTCCTCAATAATTCCTGTAATTGCTGGTAAGTCTTCTGGCGTTGCCAGTCTTAAGTAAGATACAGTCACTGTTACACATCCTTTATTATGCTTAATCTATTCGTATAAATACGATTGAAAAATTATTATATCGCATAATTTATCAATATACAATAAAAATACCCTTTAAAATTTACTATAAAAAACCTCTATTATTGAATTAAAATTCAATAATAGAGGTTTAACTTAATAATAAATTATTTCAGACATTTAACCTATGCTACAGCTAAGAATAACCCTGCGGCAATCACTGCGCCAGCAAATGGTCCGAAAATTGGTACCCAACTATATGACCAATCTGATCCACCTTTGTTCGCAATTGGTAAAATAGCATGTGCAATACGAGGACCTAAATCACGGGCCGGATTAATTGCATAACCAGTTGTCCCACCAAGTGAAAGACCAATACCAACAATTAAGATACCAACAACGACTGGTGTTAAACCATCTGTAAAGTTACCTTTTGTGAATGCTAGCAAACTAAAGATTAAGACAAATGTCCCAATTAATTCACTTAAAAAGTTATATAGATTACTTTTTATTGCAGGAGCAGTTGCGAATGATCCAAATATTGCATCAGAATCTTTCGTCTCTTTCCAATGTGGCATGTATTGAACCCATACCAGAAAAGCACCAACGATACCACCAGCAACCTGGACAACCATATATGGTAATACAGAAGACCAAGCAATCTTACCAACAATTGCCATTGCCAAAGTTACAGCTGGATTCAAATGTCCTGGTCCCATAAAGGCTGACGCATAGACACCCAAGGTTACGGCAATTCCCCAACCTAATGTGATTGCAATCCAACCAGCACCTTCAGCTTTTGACTTACGTAACGAAACACCAGCAACAACCCCATTACCTAATAATACTAAAATCATTGTGCCTAAAAATTCACCCAAAAGTTGCGTCATAAGACTTGTTGTCATCACACTCACCCCTATTTTTGATGGTTATTTTAAGTAATTCATATCTGATTCTGCAATTGTTGCATCTAAATCTGCAGTTTGTTTTGCTTTTTCTTCTTTAGTCCAGCTATAGTAACTTGCCATTTCGTTAATTACGCCAACTTTAACAGCATCTAATGTATCGCGATGGAAAAGAATATGGTTAGTACGACGCATTAAGTAATCAGTTGGTGTTAACGTCATTTCTTCTTCCATTGAATAGTGAAGACTAGCTGTTTCACCTAAAGAAAGTCCTTCTGCTGCTTTAACGTGAGTCATTTGACTAAATACACGTGCTGCATTTGAACCAAATAAGTTAGCAAATACTGTAGCTTCTTCTTCAGTCAACCCATTGTCCATTCCTTGTTTTGCGAAGAAACTAATTGTTGCTTCAACGTTGTTAGGATCAATATCACCACCTGAAACAGGTAAGTTTTTAGAATCAATCGCATTGAATTCTTGACTATAATTATCTTTCAATAATTTTGTAATTGCAGCCATGGCACCGGCAGCCATCTTACGGTAATCTGTAATTTTACCACCAGCTAATGTTAATAAGCCATCTTTTGAAATAGTCAATGAACTTCCACGTGAAACTTGTGATGCACTTGTCTTATCTTCAGAAAGTGTACTTTCCAAATCATTCAAGACATCTTCAACATCTGTTTTAGTTACTTCATCTTTTTCAAAACGTTCAATAACGTTAATAACATCATTGAAACTCTTCTCACTAATTTTACCTGAGTTTCCACCATTGTAATCTGAACTTCCGTTTGATGAAATCAATGGACGTAATCCAGCCCAACTTGATTCAATATCACTAATTTTGACATTAGCTGTTGGGAAACGTTCGTTAATAATATCAAGTAAGTAATCAGCATCTTCTTGTTCAACACGAGGATGTTCAAAATCACCATGGAAATCAGTATCTGTTGTTCCAAAATATGTTTTATCTTCTCTTGGCACAACGAAGATCATACGACCATCTTGTTTTCCAGAATCAAAGTATGTTGGTTGTGGTACATTTAATTTTTTAGAATCAACAACTAAATGAACACCTTTTGTTGGGCGCATTTGTGGTACAAAATCTTCATCAGTATCCATTTTACGGATAAAATCAGACCATGGACCCGTTGTATTAATAACATATTTAGCATGAATATCAAATTCTTCGCCACTAATTAAATCTAATACATGAACACCAGTAATTTTACCGTCAGCATGCAATAAGTCTAAAGCCTTGATACGACTAACCATCAAGCCGCCATCTTCATGTGCTTTTTTGATATTTTCAATAACTAAACGTGAATCATTATTCTTAAAATCAAGGTAGACACCGCCACCCATTAATTTATCAGATTTTAATTGTGGTTCGCGTTGTAAAACTTCTGCTTTAGAAATTGTGTAGTTAACCCATTGAGGATCAACAACACCTGCCAATTGATCATATAAATTCATTGCAACTTTTACTGAGAACATATCAAAAGTTGCGCCGGGTTCATCATAAATAGGCAATAACATTGATTGTGGACGTGGAATATGTGGTGCAATATGTTGAACCACTGCACGTTCTTGAACAGTATCAGAAACAACTCCGACGTCGAATGTCTTCAAGTAACGAATACCACCATGAACTAATTTTGTTGAACGCGATGATGTTCCTTCAGCGAAATCTTGCATTTCAATTAATCCGTTATTTAAACCCATAGCACTTGCTTGAATAGCAACGCCGGCACCGGTGATACCACCACCAATTGTTAATAAATCCAATTCTTCATTCTTTAATCGTTCGATATCTTGTTTTCTTGATGTTGCTGAAAATGACATAGTTGTATCCCCCTTATTTATTGTTTTTCTTCATTGGTTTATGTTTAAATACTCGAGTTGCTTCAACCGCTTGTTGCCAACCTGCGTATAGATCTTCGCTTTCTTCCACAGGCATTGTTGGTTTAAAAATATCCCCTTCAGTATACTCAGCTTTGAGTTCTTCTAGGTCTTTCCAATAACCAACGGCTAATCCAGCTAAGAAGGCTGCTCCTAAAGCAGTTGTCTCAAGGTCATGAGCACGTTCGATAGGTGTATTTAAAATATCTGCTTGGAAATTCATCAGATAATCATTCTTAGCTGCACCACCATCAACTTTTAGTAACGGAATTTTAATTCCCGTATCTAGTTCCATTGTTTTCACAACATCTCTAGTTTGGTAAGCCAATGATTGTAACGTTGCTTTAATGAAATCTTCACGTGTTGTTCCACGAGTAATTCCAAAGACTGAACCTCGTGCATCAGGATCCCAATAAGGTGCTCCCAATCCTGTAAAGGCAGGTACAACATAAACTTCATTATCATTCGTCGATTCTTTAGCTGCTTGTTCTGTGTCTGGTGCATGTTCCACCAAGCGCATCCCGTCTCTTAACCATTGAATTGCTGAACCAGCAACGAAGATACTACCTTCCAAAGCGTAATAAACTTTACCATTAATCCCATAACCAATTGTCGTTAATAAATTATTTTTAGATAATTTAGGTTCTGTCCCTGTATTCATGACAATAAATGAACCTGTTCCATAAGTATTCTTAACCATTCCTGGTTCAAATGCCATTTGACCAAACAAAGCAGCTTGTTGATCTCCAGCCATTCCTGAAATTGGCACTTCACTACCATAAAAATGATAATCTTTCGTATGTCCGTAAACTTCAGAATTTGATTTAACTTCTGGTAACATAACTGCTGGAATATTCATAATTTTTAGAATTTCTTCATCCCACTTCAAATCATGAATGTTAAATAACATTGTCCGACTAGCATTAGAATAATCAGTTACATGTGTTTCGTCACCTGATAATTTCCATGTTAACCAAGTATCAATAGTTCCAAAAAGTAATTCGCCTTTTTCGGCTCTTTCTTGGGCGCCATCAACATGATCTAAAATCCAACGAATTTTAGTTGCTGAGAAGTAGGCATCTATCAGTAATCCTGTCTTTTCATGAATTAATTCATCATAGCCATCTTGTTTTAATTGTTCCGCAATTTCTGCCGTTTGACGTGATTGCCAAACAATTGCGTTGTAGATGGGTAATCCCGTTTTCTTATCCCAGATAACAGTTGTTTCACGTTGGTTGGTAATCCCAACTCCTGCTATTTGCTTAGGTTTAATCCCGGAATCGATAAATGTATTTGCGATTGTCGATAATACTGCGTTCCATATCTCATTTGCATTGTGCTCAACCCAGCCAGGTTGAGGAAAATATTGTGGAAATTCGCGTTGTGCATCAGAAACTTTCTGACCTTTGTGATTAAATATAATTGCTCTTGTACTTGTCGTTCCTTCATCAATAGATAAAATATATTTTTCCAAATAACTCACATTCTTTCTTTTTAATTATTTATGAAAACGCTATCATTTACCAATATGGATATTATACATCTTCAAAAATACGTTGTCAATTAGATTGCGCAAAATACATTGTTACAAAATTTGTTATTCTCCCTCGTTTTGTAAACCTTTTCTTAAAATTATGGTATATTGGGACTAGTACCAATATGATTTTAATCTAGGGAGGTTATACTTATGAAAGCATTTGGCTTTAACCAATATGGTGACGCAACCGTATTTGAGGAATTAAAAGTTAATCCAGAAGTAGCGCTTAAATCAAAACAGGTTAGGGTTTCAATCGAAGCGATTGGCATTAACCCATTTGATGCAATTTTACGTGCCGGTTATATGAAAGACGTTATGCCTTTACCATTTCCAATTGTACCTGGAGGTGACGTAACGGGTATTATTACTGAAATTGGCGATGAAGTTACTCATTTTAATATCGGTGATGCTGTTGTTGTTCATAAGGCTTTCGGTGGCTACGCAGAAGAACTTGTCGTCTTTACATCACATATTGCTAAGCGACCTGATAATATGACGATTGCTGAAGCTGCTGGGCTACCAACACCTGGTATAGCGGCATACAATATTTTGAACTTTTTTGCAAAAGCAAGGGCTGGTGAAACCATCTTTATTGAAGGCGCTTCTGGAAGTGTCGGATCGATTTTAGTGCAACTTGCTAAATTGATGGAATTAACTGTTCTCGCTAGTGGTTCAAGCACCAACGAACCCTATGTTCGTCGACTAGGTGCAGATCATTATAGCGCCTACGATAAAGAAAATCCCGCCGAAACTTTTAAAGATATGGCTGACATTGTTGTTGATGCAACTCCTGGCGGTCTTGGCAGTGAGGTAGGCGTCAAAGCATTGAAGACAAACGGCAGAATGGTATCGTTAGTTAGCGTTCCAACCGACTCTGTTCAAGCATCAAAGCCACTCGCAGATTACTACCTTGTTGAGAATGTTAAAGAGTTAAAAGATAGTGACACGCTAACTTTCTTAACAGATTTAATGATGCAAGATGAATTAGAAATTAAAATAGCAAAAAAATATCACTTTAATTTAACCGATATTATTGAAACCCATAAACAATTAAATTCACCACATAATGCAGGTAAAATGGTTATAATCGTTAAAGGAAATTAAAAGTCTAAGGAGCATTTATTATGTCAGTAAACGAAAAGTTAACACAAGATGTTTATAAAGATTTAGGTGAAGCTGTTAATTTCACCATTCTAAACTTAAATCACAAAGATCAAAAAGTTGAATTAGAAGCAGTTCAAGAGCTATCTGACCGTATTCCGGCCATCATCCGTAGTATGAACGTTCGTTATCCAAAAGCTAACTTAAAAGTTGCCTTTGGTTTTGGCTCTGATGCTTGGGATTATCTTTTCCCTGATGCTATCAAACCTGTTGAACTTACCCATTTTAAAGAAATTGTTGGGCCTAAATACACTGCCATTTCAACTCCTGGCGATTTATTCTTTCATGTTCGCGCTGGTGAAAGTGCTGTTGTCTATGAAGTTATGGCGCAATTTATGCTTTTCATTAAGGATGTCACAACTGTAGAAGATGAAACACACGGCTTCCGTTATTTTGAAGGCCGCGCCGTTATTGGTTTCATTGATGGTACTGAAAACCCAGATGTTAATGAAGCACTCGATTACGCCGTTATTGGGGGCGAAGATCCTGATTTTACAAACGGTTCTTATGCTTTTGCTCAAAAGTATATCCATAATATGGCCGCTTGGAATGCCTTAAAGACTGAAGACCAAGAAAAAGCAATTGGTCGGAAGAAAGATTCTGATTTAGAATTAACTGACGAAGAAAAATTACCAAATTCTCATAACGTTGCTTCACAAGATATGAAAGATGGCATTGAGCATAAAATTGTCCGTATGAACGTTCCCTTCTCAGAACCTGGGAAAGACATTACAGGGACATACTTCATTGGTTACGCACGTCATTTTGCAGTAACTAATCGAATGCTCATTAATATGTTCGAAAGTAAAAGTGATCGATTATTAGATTTCAGTACCGCTGAAACCGGTAATTTATTCTTTATCCCTTCAAAAACAACTTTAGAACAAATTGTGGATGGAAATCTATAACACGAAAGTCTGAGATTATTTTTTCAGATGCAGATAAAATTCTCAATTATTATCATTAGAAATCTAAATCGGTGCTTACGAATCTTTATTTTCGTAAGCACCGATTTTATTTGATATAAATCATATTTGATTACTCTTCTTACACAAAAAAAGGATATCGCTTTAACAGCGATATCCTTTAAAATATTAATTATTTTTTAATTTCAACATATTCAAGATCAAACATCTTAGCAAGATCAACAACTTGTTGTTCCTTCACGTTCATTGAAAGAACAGTATGATGACCACCACCATTTTCAATCCATGAATGAACGCCTTCTTTAAAACTTGGTTCTGGAATCCATAATTGACGAGCTACTGGCAAGTTAGGAGCTTCAACTTCTGGTTTTTGACCTTCAACAGAGTTAATTAATAATTTGTATTCAGTACCAAAGTCAGACATTGAAACAACGACACCTTTACCATTTGAACCATCAAAGATCAAACGAGCTGGATCTTCGCGGTCACCAATACCTAATGGATGTACTTCCACGCGTGGTTTTGTTGAAGCTAATGTAGGATCAACTTCTAACATATGTGAACCAAGAGTTACTTCATGACCCGCACGTAAATCATACGTGTAATCTTCCATAAATCCAGTAGCTTTATTATGTGCAAGAACCTTCATCAAACGGTCGATTGCAGCAGTCTTCCAGTCACCTTCACCAGCGAAACCATAACCTTCAGCGTTTAAACGTTGAACAGCCATACCTGGTAATTGTTTCATGCCCCAAAGATCTTCGAAGTTAGATGTGAATGCATTGTAGCCACCACGTTCCATAAATTTACGTAAAGCAATTTCAATTCTAATTTGTTCTTTAACATGGTCTTCGTAGAAGGCAGGATCGTTGTCGCCAACAACCATATCGTACATACTTTCACATTCTTTATATGTTGCATTAATTTCAGCGTCAGTTACTTCTTTCATTTCAGCAACTAAATCACCAATACCAAAGTAATCTACAGTCCAACCAAATTTGATTTGTGCTTCAACTTTATCACCATCTGTAACGGCAACATTACGCATGTTATCGCCAAAACGAGCAACTTTAATGTTGAAACTTTCACCGTAAGCAACAGCAACATCCATCCAGTCAGCAATTTGTGATTGAACTGCTTCATCTTTCCAGTAACCAACAACAACTTTATTATGTTTTTGAAGACGAGCATTGATAAAGCCGTATTCACGGTCTCCATGAGCACTTTGGTTTGTGTTCATGTAATCCATATCAATTGTTGACCAAGGAATATTTTCACCAAATTGTGTTGCTAAATGTAGCAATGGTTTTTGTAATAATTTTGTTCCACGAATCCAGTTTTTAGCAGGTGAGAAAGTATGCATCCAAGTAATCACACCAGCAACTTTGTCTTCAAAGTTAGCTTCTTTCATGATGTTAGTAATAACTTCAGCAGTTGTTGCAACTTCTTTAAAGACAATTTTGTATGGTAGTGAACCACTAGCATTTAAATTATCAATAATTTTTTCTGCATCACCTTGAACAACGTCTAAAACATCTTGACCGTATAAACCTTGACTACCGACAACGAACCAAAATTCTTTTTCACTAACTTTTAACATAATATAATTCCTCCTAATAGTTTATTATTTTTAAAAACGTGTTTTAGTGTTTAATTTGACCATAATATGCATTTTTACCATGTTTTCTTAGGAAATGCTTATCCAATAAGTATTGTGGCATGTCAATTGCATGTGGATTCAATTGCAATGTATGATAAGTCATCTTTGCAACTTCTTCTAAGACAACAGCATTATGCACAGCATCTAAAGCAGATGTACCCCATGTAAATGGACCATGATCATTAACCAAAACAGCTGGAATTTGATCAGGATCGAGTCCACGTTTTTTGAACGTTTCGACAATCACGTCACCTGTTTGTTTTTCATATTCTGTGACAACTTCAGCTTCATTCATGATACGGCTTGCTGGAACTGAGCCATAAAAGGTATCTGCATGTGTTGTACCGGCTGCTGGAATATCCAAGCCTGCTTGTGCGAATGAAACAGCCCAAGGTGAGTGAGTATGAACGACACCTTTAATATTAGGGAAGTTATTGTATAGAATGCGATGCGTTTCTGTATCGCTTGAGGGATTCATATCACCCTCAATTTTCTTACCGTCTAAATCAACAACAACCATATCTTCAGGTTTTAAATCATCGTAATCAACACCAGATGGTTTGATGACGAATAACCCTTTTTCACGATCGATTCCACTCACGTTACCCCATGTAAAGGTAATTAAGTTGTACTTAGGTAACAGCATGTTAGCATCGTACACTTCTTGTTTTAGCTTTTCTAACATATATACTAGTTCCTCTTTTCTTCCTTAATTTTTTTTATTGCCTCTGACTCAATAGACAAGCCAGCTTCGTATCTAGCTATAAATGTATTGTAACCTTCTACACCTTCAGGTTCTGGGCTTAACGTCATACTTTCTGGGTCTACAAAAACTTCATGATCTAAGAAGTCTTCTAAGCTTTGACCGTTATTATTTTTCTTAGCAAATATTGCTAAGACAGCCATTCCCCAAGGTCCACCCTCACCAGCAGTATTCATAACCGTAATTGGAATATTCAACGTATTAGCTAATACTTGTTGTCCGATTACAGCTGTTTTTAAAATACCACCTTGAGCAATCATTACATCAGTTTGGATATGTTCTTCTTGACTTAAAATATCCATTCCAATCTTAAGTGGTGCAAATGCCGCATATAATTGCGTCTTGATGAAGTTAGGTAATGTAAAGTTACTGTTAGGTGTTCGAACAAATAATGGACGACCTTCAGGCATATGTGTAATATTTTCACCTGATAAGTAACTATAATTCATTAATCCACCTGCATCGGCATCAGCATGAGTTGATTCTAAGAATAATCGTTCATACAACTGATCTGGTGTTAAATGAACACCTAGTTTTGCTGCGAACTCGCCAAAGATTGAAGCCCATGCATTAATATCTGACGAACTATTATTAACATGAACCATTGCAACTGGCGCACCACTTGGTGTTGTTACAATATCAATATCTTTGTACACTTTTTTCATAGGCTGATCTAAAACAGTCATAGAAAAAGCAGAGGTTCCAACTGAGATATTACCTGTTCTCTTACGTACACTGTTGGTCCCAACCATCCCTGTACCTGCGTCACCTTCAGGTGGTGCCATCAAGCTACCACTTTCAAGTTTGCCACTAACATCAAGTAATTTAGCTCCTGTATCTGTTAATGATCCAGCATTTTCACCAGCTCTCAAAACAGTAGGTAGGATGTCTTTAATATCCCAATCATAAGCAGAAACTTTTTCAATACCACTGAATTTATCTAATAAATCAGCTGAGTATGTGCCTGTTTTTTCATCAATTGGGAAAATACCAGAGGCATCCCCAATTCCGATAACTTTTTTACCAGATAACATATAATGAACATAACTAGCTAATGTTTCTAAATGACCAATGTCATTTACATGGGCTTCATTATTTAAAACAGCTTGATAAAGATGTGCAATACTCCAACGTTGTGGAATATTGAAGTTTAACAACTCTGTTAATTCATCAGCTGATTGTTCTGTATTATTATTTCTCCATGTTCTAAAGGGAACTAATAAATCATCAGATTTCGAAAAGACAAGGTAACCATGCATCATAGCACTGATACCAATTGAATCTATTTTTGTTAATGATTCATGGTATTTGCTTTGAACATTTGCAGCCATTTGTCTATAACTAGCTTGAATCCCCGTCCAAACTTGTTCAAGAGAATAAGTCCAAAGACCATCCTCCAATTGGTTTTCCCAATTGAAGCTCCCTGTTGCAATTGTCTTAAAATCGTCCGTAACTAAAACTGCTTTGATACGTGTTGAGCCTAATTCAATTCCAAGTGAAACTTGACCATTTTTTATTGCTTGAGATGTTTTTACTAAATCCATATCAATTACACTCCTAACGTATAGGTTACTTAATTTCTTGTACCTTCTTTTTCAATTTCTTCTAATGAGCGACCACGTGTTTCTGGAACGAAGAAACGAATGAATAGAACACCTAATAAACAAATGATTCCGAAGATTGCGAACACAGCATCTTGTGGCATTGAAGCTGTCATAATAGGGAATAATAGTCCTACTAAGAATGATCCAATCCAGTTAGCTGAAGATGCAATTCCTGAAGCACTTCCACGAACAGCTAATGGGAATAATTCACCAACTAATACCCATGTAAGTGGAGCCCATGTAAATGAGTAGAATGCAACGTAGATACATAAGAAAACAACAATCATCATAGGACTCGTATTTGGTACAACCATGTTAATGATTGTAGGTAAGATAAATGATAGTCCCATTACTAAACCGCCAAGAATTAAAAGTGTTCTACGTTTAAATTTATCTGCAATAACTAAGAATAAGAGTGAACCTAAGACAAGGATAATCCCTTGAATAATTGGCCACATTAGTGCTGAACTTGCTTCATTCCCAGTTGCTTTTTCAACAATTAAAGGAATGTAATAGAAGATTGCGTTAGCCCCTTGGAATTGTTGGAATGCAGCAACACCAACACCGGCCATAACTAAGTAACGATATTTACCTGTGAATAATTGAACCATTGATGTTTTTTCAATATGATTTTCTTCACCCGCAGTAGTTTGAATATCAGCTAATTCTTGTTCAACTTCATTAGCTGGACGAATCCAAGTTAATACTTGGCGAGCTTCATCAACTTTATTTGTTTTAACTAAGAAACGAGGTGATTCTGGTAAACGTGAAACCCCAAAGTATAAAACAACAGCTGGTACTGCTGCTAAGCCAAGCATAACGCGCCATGCCCATGCTTCAGGTAAATCTTTTAATAGAAAATCCATAATATATGAAAGTAACATTCCGGAAACAATCATTGTTTGATTAATTCCTGATAGTCGTCCTCGTAATTTAGCCGGAGACATTTCTGACATGTATGCTGGTACTAATGCTGATGAAGCACCAACTGCTAGTCCAAGGAAAATACGAACAATAATTAAATACATTTGGCCATTATTTGGTGAGAATGATGCGAGTAATGAACCAATAACGAAAATAATAGCTGACATCAAAATCATTTTACGTCGACCTAGCTTATCTGAAAGCTTACCGGCTAACGCGCCACCAAAGATGGCACCGAACATAACTCCTGAAGTAATCCAACCAACGGTTCCGGCACTATTTTGAAGAGCCCAATCTTTTTGCAAGAATGGTAAAGCCCCCGTCATAACCCCGATATCGTATCCGAACAAAATTCCTCCGAATGACCCAAAAAAGTAAATAAACTTACTAGATATTTTCTTTTCTTTTTGCATATGACACCTCCAAATTTTATTGTCCGATTGGTACGACCAACCGAAAAACCTACAGCAACCGTTTTCTGAAAACGTTTGCATTTATCAACAAGGTCATTTTCTCACATTCATTCGAACAAATCAATAGTTATTTTTATTTGTTCGAATGAATTTCAAAAAAATAAGTATTACTCAAATTTGAGTAATACTTATCATGCTTTAATTCCTATTTTTAACGCTTTCTCGAATGATTAGCTTTGCATCATATACGACAGATTTCGCCGACATTGTTTTAGAATTAATCATTTTTAATAACATCGTCGCAGCTTCTCGGCCCATTTTTTCCTTTGGATGTCTAATTGTTGTTAATTTAGGTGACATATATTTTGATAATTGATAATCATCAAAACCAACAATTGAGATATCTTCAGGAATTTTCATTCCCATCGACTTAACAATATCTATTAATTTAATGGCAAGCTGGTCATTGTAACAAACAATCGCGGTTGGATGATCCGATCTATGCAGAATCTTTTCAATTTTTTTATAGATATTTTGCATTGAATCAGCAGATTGGTACATCAATATCTCACTTTGGTATGAAATAGCTGAATGTTCCATATAAGCTTGCACGAATCCATTCATTCTTAACTGACCTTGTTTATCATCCACTTTAAAAATACCAAGTATTTTTCCATGTCCTTCATTTATCAAATGCTCTGTAGCAACCTCACTACCATTAAAATCATTTAACTCTAAGTATGGAATTTCCAAGTTTTCATAATGTGCATTAATAAAAAGGACTGGTATTTTTTGCGCCACTATCTTTTCGTATAAATCCTTATTTTTATTTATTAATGCGCTTTGTGTTGGTTCTACGATTAGTCCAGATAAATTCATTTCAAGCATTCTTAAAAGGCTATATCGTTCTTTTTCAGCATTATCAAGCGTATTACTTAGCATGATTGTATATCCCTCTTCAGAAATAATACGATCTATTCCAGTGATAATATTTGGAAAAATATAATCAGCAATATGTGTCGTCATGACACCAATTATTTTATTATTTTGTGTCACTTTTTTTACAGTATGCCAATCATTAACGAAGATACCGCCACCTTGTATTCGGTAGACATACCCTGCATTCTCTAAATCACCAATTGCTTTACGAACCGCATAACGACTAGATTCGTAAATCGACATTAACTGTGATTCAGTCATTAATTTATCGTTTACTTCATATTCACCCGCGACAATTTTCGCTTTAATTTCACGATAAACATGCTCATATTTGTTTTCCAAATCAAATCCACCACCTATTAATTCTAATTTTACCATACCCAGTATGTTAACTACGAAATTTTCATACGCTTAATATAAAAAGTAACCAACTAAAATAGTAATTAGTTAGTTACTTTAATTTTTTCATTTATGGTAATTTATTTCCTGCTGCACGATAAATTTCGTACCATTCTTCATGTGTTAGCTCAAGTTCTGAAGCATTCGCAATTTCAACAATTCTTTTTGCGTTCATTGTTCCAGCAATCACCTGCATTTTAGCTGGGTGACGTAGAATAAATGCTGTTGCGATTCCAGTATTAGTTGTTTCTTTTTCTTTAGCTAAACGGTTTAAAACTTCATTTAATTCAGCAAATTTTGGATTATCTAAGAATGTACCTTCAAAGAATCCGTATTGGAATGGTGACCATGCTTGAATCGTCATTTTTTTAAGACGCGAATATTCTAAAATACCGCCATCACGATTAATTCCAGCATCATTAACCATATTCACATTTGTTCCCAAATCAATCATTCCAGTGTGCATGACACCGAATTGGAGTTGGTTAACTAATAGTTTCATATCCAAAGCTTGTTGTAATAAATCAACTTGCCCAGGATAGAAATTACTAACACCAAAATGACGTACTTTTCCAGATTTTTGTAGTTTTTCAAATACACGAGCAATAGCTTCAGGTTCCATTAACGTATCAGGTCTGTGTAACAATAAGCTATCAATATATTCCGTATTTAATCGTTTTAAAATACCGTCAACACTTTTTTCAATGTGTTCAGCAGTAAAATTATACTCTACACCTGGAACGATACCACATTTTGATTGAAGAATAATGTCTTCACGTGATAACCCAGTTTCAGTAAATCCTGCCGCAAACACTTCTTCAGCTTTTCCTGCACCATAAATATCTGCGTGATCAAAGAAATTAATGCCATGATCAACTGATGTTTGAATCATTTCTGCAGCTTGCCCAGTCGACAATTCTGGCATGCGCATGCATCCCAAACCGACAGATGATACTTGAAGTTCGCTATCGCCTAAATTAATCATTTTCATTTTATTACCCCTTTTCAAGTCATGCCTTGATTCTAGCATTCAAATCAAGAAGGCGCTACCAAAACGATTACTTACTAGATATATAACTGGGTTTCTGCTGGCTTGGTTTCACTAATCACATCACCATTATGGACTGATAACATAACGGCAGCACGTGTATTCAACGCATCATAAAAATTATCACTATCCATAATGACGAAATTAGCTGGTTTTCCAACTTCAATTCCATAATGATCCATAACATGCATAGATTTAGCGCCATTAGTCGTCACAAATCGGTAAGCATTCATAATTTGACTATAACCCATAATCTGAGTCGCATGTAATCCCATGTGCAAGGCGTCTAACATGTTGCCATCTCCCATTGGATACCATGGATCTTTGATGTCATCTTCACCAAATGCAACGTTCAACCCATTCTCATCCAATTCTTTGACGCGTGTTAACCCACGACGCTTTGGATATGTGTCAAAACGTCCACCTAAGAACATATTTACAAGTGGATTAGCAATAAAGTTCATTTCTGACATCTTCAATAAACGCATTAATTTGTACAAATAAGCATCATCATATGAACCCATCGCTGTTGTATGTGATGCTGTAACCTTATCTTTCATCCCTGTTTCTAAAGCTAATGTCGCAACGGTTTCCAAGCTACGAGAACTAGGATCATCGATTTCATCCGTATGTGCATCAAATAATAAATTATATTTCTGAGCCAATTCAAAAGCGAAATGGAGTGATTCAACTGCATATTCTCTATTAAATTCAAAATGGGGAATTGCACCAATTGCATCCACTCCTAATTCAGCAGCTTTTGTCATTAATTCCTTCCCATTTGGAAATGATAAAATACCTTCTTGTGGGAAAGCAACTAATTGTAATTCCATCCAAGGTTTAACTTCTTCGCGGACCTCAATTAAAGCTTTCAAAGCCACTAAATCAGGATCAGTCACATCAACATGTGAACGAACAAACTGAACACCATGGGCTGCCTGCATTTTTAATGCTGTAACAGCACGTTCTTTAACATCTTCATGGGTTAACGTCTTTTTACGTTCAGACCAAATCCGAATGCCATCAAATAAAGTCCCAGATTCGTTCCATTCCGGATCACCTGCTGTGAGCGTTGAATCCAAATGAACATGTGGATCAACAAATGGCGGTAACATCAATTTATCGGTTGCATCAATGACTTTTTCATCAGCATTTTGTTGTAAATTTACCCCAATCTCAGTAAACATGCCATTTTCTACTCGAATATCTTGTAATTCTTCTTTATTTTCAATATGTACTTGTTTAATTAACATCGATTATCACTCCTCATTAAATTATCTATCATTCAAATTGTACATGACTTACACCCAATTTAATATTTTTAGTTAACTAAAAAAAGATTAATTCCAAGAATACTTAGAATTAATCTTTGAACTTTTATAATTAGTTTTTTTCTGCACCTAACTTAGTTGATTCATCTTCAATAAATTTAAAACCTGATTGTTTTTTTTCAGCTTGTGGATGTTTAGCACGTTCGTCCATTGCTTTTTGAGCCATTGCTTTGCGTTGTTCTTTACTCAACTTTGCCATTGCTATCGCCTCTTTTGATTTGGACAGTTATATTAAGTTCTAACTTCAACTTTCATTATAGTCCTATTTTATCAAAGTGGCACAAATTAAATCATTTATTTAAAATTACTGTTTTTTTGGGACGGTTGGTGTTGCTCTAAAAGCATTCACATTTTTATCCAAAATAACTTGTTCATTGCTTCCAGAATCTAAAATTGTATTTTGCGTTGACTTCTTTTCAACCAAAACAGTTGTTACTGTGACTTTTTTTAATTCTTCGGTTGCTAGTAACGCATCTACTTGTGCAGAAAATGCTGAATCGCCACTACCTGATTGAATTTCTGTAGCCACAACATTATTATTTGCAATATAATTACCATGTCCGGCAGCAAGTCGGATAATGACCGGTGTTGCACCAACTGGTTTAAGCGTGTTTTGATCAACCGTTTCTGAAAAATGATTTCCAATGACGGAATTATCATTACCGCTAATTGATAACAGCCCATATAAATCGTCTAATCCATTATCTCGATGTTGCATAGGCGCCCACGGTTCTTGATCATGCAGCATATGGTTTGAAGAAACCAATATCTCTGAGCAATTATCATCTAAAATAACCATTCCGGGATAAAATGCATGAATGCGATTATTTGTAACAGACGATTTCGTCACGCCAGATAATGAAATGCTACTTGCACCTCTTGGGAAAATATTATTAGTCGTAATTAGCAGTCCTCCGAAGTTTTCCGCAAAAATGGTATAGCCATTAAATCCAGCGCCCATTAAATTTTCAGTTACTTTCGAAGCTTGTCCCCATCCACGTAGTTCAATACAATTACCACATTCAGCAATAAAATTATCGTGGATTGTTAATGCATCTGCGTTATAAATGGTTACACCATGTTCTAAGTAAACAAAACCCATTTCTGTAATACGGAATGAATCTTGTGCACTTGCAACATAAATTCCAGTCTTACCATTCACATACGTATTTTCTGGATTTTTTTCGCCTGTGCCATCATCAATAAAGTGTAACCCATCAATATTAAAGTTCGAAAATTCGACTGAACTAATACGCGGATTTCCTTCTCTTGCAACATAGAAAGCTGCACCTTCAGATTCTTCATCCGTTGTTTTAGGATCGAGGTCAACAAGAACACGACTACCACCAGGCCATAATTCATGTAAATTTGACCATTCGTTTTGTGGTACGTTAAACCGAATGCTTGATGACGTAAATCCATGCCCAGATCCTTGAATTTTAAGAAAACTAATATCTATTAAGACTTGTGTACGCAAGTGATAATCAGCTGGTGGTAGATAAATAACTGCCCCTGGTTTTCCACCATCATTGCTATTACTATCAGTTTGATGACTTTTAATATCAGTAATAATACTATTAATAACTTCCCCAATATCTTCGTACGGGTTACCAATAGGCCATTTTGTTACATCATAATAATTTTTGTTTGTCATTATTTTACCCTCCAATTTTGTTAAATAACCCTATCATTCAGATAACATTTTTTCAGCTAAAGCGAAGTTTCCAACATTGGCTGATCCATTATTAGCAACTTGTGGTGCTGTAATATATTGATCTAATGGAGGAACGTCAACATAATCATTTAAAATTTCTTTGAATTCATGTCGCACTTTTTCCAATAAAACATCATTTGTAACGCCGCCCCCAAAAATAATTTTATTAGGACGTAAACTTAACGTTGTTTGAACGGCAGCCTGAGCAATATAGTAGGCCATAATATCCCAAGTTTTGTCTGTTAATGGGACATCTTTACCTTTTTTACCAGTCCGTGCTTCAAATGTTGGTCCAGCAACTAAGCCCTCTAAACAATCACCATGAAATGGACAGACACCTTTAAAATCAAGATCATCAGGATGTCTCTTAACTAAGACATGGCCCATTTCAGGATGGCCAATACCGCCAACTAAGTGGCCATCAATTACTGCTCCAGCGCCCACACCAGTTCCAATTGTGTAATAAACAAGTGAATTAATTTTCTCATTAAACAATGTCGACATTGTATATTCACCGTAAGCTGAACCATTTACATCCGTTGTCCAAAATGTTGGAATATCCAGTTTGCCCTTAAGAAATCCCAAGAAATCCGTATCACCCCAACCCGGTTTTGGTGTTTTCGTGATAAATCCATATTTAGGTGACGTTTTTCTGATTTCAATTGGTCCAAATGAGGCAACACTAAGTGCAGCTATTTCAAATTGCTTAAAATAGTCTACGACTGCCGTTAATGTTTCAACAGGTGTAGTCGTGGGAATTTGAATTTGATCCTTTACTTGATAATCTTCGTTACCTACCGCGCATACAAATTTAGTGCCACCTGCTTCAATACTTCCTAATAACATTACATTGTTCCTCCAAGTTCATATATTTTAATATCATAATTAGTTGAATCGCTACTTGTTTCAACTATAAGTTCCTTTTCATCATAAACCCTTTCAGAGAAACATGCTTCTCCATTATTCACAAATAATTCTGCTGAACTGTTGTCCATTAATAAATGAACATCCAATTCATTGGCAACGCTCACATTAGTTTCTCGAAGTAAATCGTCATTATACTTTTGTAATGTTACCTTACCTGTTGCAGCTTGATAGCTAACTTTTATTAATAATTTATTATCGCTATTTTTAATTTTAACGCTGACATTTTCTTGCCCATTAAAGTTCGCTAAATACTCAAAACTCTTTGTAGGGGCTTCAAAAATAGTGGTTGTATCCTTAGGTTTAGTGACATCTAATAATACTTTTTCGCGCAATTTTTTAATTTCTTCAACTGGTGTCATCAATAATTTACCATTTTTCATATTTAATTCTCTTGGAAATGTTAGTGCGCCTGCCCAACCATCTTCCTGTTCTGGCATGGGGCTCTCCCACATGTCCATCCATGCAAATATGATCCTTCTACCGTCAGGCGTAACCATTGATTGTGTTGCATAGAAATCATGTCCATAATCTAATTCAGTGAACTCACCATGATGTAATGAATGTGTCTCTTCATCAAATTTTCCAGTCAGATATCCTGTTTGGAAGAAATTTCTATATTTTAATTTATCAGCTTTAATTCCTTGTGGTGACATTACTAAAACGTCTTGTCCGTCAATTTCGAAAAGGTCAGGACATTCCCAAACGAATCCTTCAGAATCAACTGATTTAGCAGTTGCAATAGGTCCTAAGTAGTCCCAATGTTCTAAATCATCTGAGTTATACATAAGAACTCGACCCAAGCCATCCTTATTTTTGCTTCCGATTACAATATTATATTTTCCATTTTCAAACCAAATTTTTGGATCTCTAAAATCAGCATCATTATCTACAGGAGGCATTGAAATCACTGGATTACCAGCAAATTTTTCAAAAGTTATGCCATCATCACTAACGGCTAGGTTTTGATTCTGCCAATAACTATCCGGATCATTTTTGTCTTTCAAATTATGTCCTGTATAAATTAAATAGAGACGCTCATCCTTCACAATTGCGCTACCTGAAAAACAGCCATCCTGATCTTCTTGATCACCAGGAACCAAAGCAATTGGTAAGCTTTCCCAATTAACTAAATCTTTACTTCTTGAATGACCCCAATGCATTGGTCCCCACTGTGTTGAATTTGGATGATGTTGATAAAAGATGTGATAGTACCCTTTAAAAAAGCAAAACCCATTTGGATCATTCATCCAACCTGCTGGTGCCGTAATATGATACTTTAATCGATATCTTTCATCAGTTACCTCTGGATAATTAATCGTTTCATTTTTCAAAATTGTCTTCTCCTCGTTCTATATGTTAACCGGTTGTCATTATCTTAAAATAAAAACGCACCTACTATGCCGTTTCTCCTTTATATAATTGTACCGGTAGTACTACTTGCATAGGTGTCTCTTTACCTTCTATTTTCTTCATTAAAATATCAATAGCTGCATCAGCCATCTGTTCAATTGGTTGAATAATTGTTGTTAGTTCTGGTTTAAATAATCGAACAACATCTGTCCCATCATAGCCAATAACAAGTAAATCTTCAGGTACTCGTTTGCCATATTCTCTAGCTATTTTTATGATCAAACTAGCGTCTGTATCATTCGAAGCAAAAATACCATCCACTCGTTTAAGATCCTCAAAAATTCTTTTAATAACTTTTGTTTTTTCTGTTTCTGTCCAATTAAAATCAATTGTATACGTTACGGCTGGCAACCCATGTTCACTCATAATTTTCTCGTATGCCCTACGTCTATCTCGAGCAGGCGTTTCTAAATCATAAGGTCCATTTGTATGTACAATTGAGGTTGCCCCATGTTCTAATAGCAATTCTGTTGCCATTTTACCGCCACTATAATTATCAGAAGAAACGACCGGAATATCACCATTCATAATTCTATCAATTGCGACAATTGGTAAATTTGTATTATGATATTCTTCAATTCCTTCATTATGTGCTCCAACAATTAGCCCATCAACTTGATTTGCCATTAGTTTACGTAAATAAGTCACTTCTTTTTCTGAATCATTTTTTGAGTTACCGATAAGAACCTTATAACCTCTATTAAAAAGTTTCGTTTCTAAATGGTAAGCTAATTGTCCAAAAAAAGGATTCGCAATGGTTGGGAAAATAAGCCCTATTAGTTTTGTTTCTTTATTAAATAATTGTCTTGCAACATCATTAGGCTGATAATGTAACTCTTTCACAGCATCACGAACCTTTTTAACTGTCTTTTCGCTAAGATAACCTCTATTGTTCAACACCCTAGATACAGTCGTTTTAGAAACGCCTGCCAATTCAGCGACATCATCAAGTTTTGGATTTTGCATTTTATTTGCTCCTAAGTCGTCTAATTTTAGTTAAATTGTTACCGCTTAACTTTTAGTACTCTTAGTTTACCATAAAATAAGCAAAACCATTATCCCCACCATTAACTTTTTAAGCTGCTTCTTTTTTAGCTAATTCTAATCTAACTTTATCTTCATTTCGTTCAAATTTACCATAGAAAAACATTGGAACTGCAGCAAGTATGAACAGCATGGCTGGAATCCAGATAAAACTTAAGTTAATGCCTAATAAAGATTGACTCGTTTGAGTGTGATTGGGTATATATCCAAAGAATTGCATTACTTGTGATGGAATAAATCCGCCAATCCCACTACCTGCTTTAACACAGAATGCACTTCCAATAGCTGTTAAAAAGCCACTGGCTCTGATTCCTGTTTTCCATTGACCAAAATCAACCGCATCAGCCAACATTAGGAATGGCATTGCAGCTGCAACACCCGTTCCAATTGATCCTAGGCAATATAAGATAACAACCCAAACTTGATTACTACCAACTGCTTGAAGCAACATGTTACAGATTGCTCCCATCAATAGTGCTCCAATTAGAACCGTTCTTTTATTTGTACGTTTAACAAGTAATGGAATTGATATCATCCCTATAACAGCAACAACAGATAAAGAACCAGCAACTGCGACTAATGATTTTGCATGGATATTATATTGAAAATAATAAATCATGCCTGAACTTCTAACAGTTGTTCCAATCCAATAGAATAAGTTGGAAATAACCAATAAAATCCAAGGCCAATTACTTTTTGTTGCTTTAACACTCTGTTTTAATGATATTGATTTCGTAATCGTTGTATTAATTTCTCGTAAATTTAAAAAGGCAATTAAAAAGGCAATAATGGAGATAATCCCTAAAATAATCATTGCATATGAGAATCCTTTACGATCATTTCCTTGCCCTAATATTTGAACTAATGGTAAAACAACACCATTAGCAACCAATAGACCAACATTTCCTCCAACCATTCGATATGAATTCAAAACCGTTCTTTGGTCTGAATCATTTGTTAAGTTAGGTAAAATCGACGTCATAGGGGTACTAATTCCGGTATATATAATTCCTGCAATGACGTAAACAACTGATGCATAGATAACTTTGGACGATCCCGATAAATTCGGTGTAGTAAATGTTAACCATGTAAAGAATGCAAATGGTACACATAACCACAAGAAATACGGCCGACTTTGTCCCCATTTTGTATGTGTATGATCAATTAAAAAGCCCCATATTGGTGCATCAAACATATCAACGCATCGTGTGACGAGCAAGATAGTTCCAGCTACACCAATCCCAATTCCAAAAACATCTGTATAAAAATATAACAAGTACGTACTAATACTTACAAATAGAATATTTCCGCCAAAATCTGTAAGTGAATAACTTAGTTTTCGAAAAAGAGGAATTTCTTCAACTTGATTTGTATCTACGTTTACTTTGTTTTCCATTCTATTTACCCCATTCTATTTGTTTAATAAATGTCCCATTTCACTAAAAAATAGCAATTGCCTGTACCTATAAACTCAACTTTTAGAAAGCGCTTTCTGAAAGAATAACCAAAGTATAACCTGTTTATATTTTTATGTCAACCGGTTGTCATTTGTTTTTTTATTAATCAAAAAGCATCTCATTTATTAATAAATGAGATGCTTTTTCTTTCTATAATAACTTTTAAAGACTTTCTCCATTTGTTTCAATTACATTTTTATACCAAGTAAATGAGTCTTTTTTATAACGTTTCATCGATCCATTGCCCTCATTATCACGATCAACATAAATCATACCATAACGCTTTTTCATCTCACCAGTTGTAAATGATACTAAATCAATAACACCCCATGGTGTATATCCTAAGACTTCAACACCATCATAATCAACTGCTTTTTCGATTGCTTCAATATGTTCTTTTAGATAACTTACACGTTCAGGATCATGAATTTCATGATTATCTTCAAGCTTGTCAATCGCGCCAAAACCATTTTCAACAATAAATAACGGTAACTGATAGCGATCATATAATCGATTTAACGTATATCGTAAACCATCGGGATCAATTGCCCAGCCCCAGTCACTAGATTTAATATACGGATTAGGAACCCCATTAGGTAGTCCACCATTCACAACATCACCTAAATGATCTGCTTCAGCATCTGCTTTAACAACTGTTGACATATAGTAACTGAATCCTAGATAATCAACTGTCCCTTTTTTCAATATCTCCATATCGCCTTCTTGAATCCCAACATCATAATTGTGACGTTCAAACTCTTTTAGTGCATAACGTGGGTATTCTCCACGAACATGAACATCTGGGAAAAAGAAGCGTTGATGCATTGCCTCTTCAGCAGCCATGATATCTTCCGGATCACATGAATAAGGATAAATTGGTACGTGTGATACCATGCATCCTATTTCAAAATCAGAATTAATTTTTTTACCAGCAATAACCGCCTTAGCGCTAGCCAAGAGTTCGTTATGTGCAACTCGATACATAATTTCTTTGGGATTTTCACCATCGTTCACAATAACTCCAGAATTAGTCCACAAAAAGATGGGGTTATTTGTATCCATTTGATTATTAATTTCATTAAATGTCATCCAATATTTTACTTTAGATTGATAACGTTTAAAGCAAACCGTAGCAAAATTTTCAAAAAAATCAATTAATTTACGATTTCTAAAACCACCATATTCTTTAGCTAAATGGAGTGGCATTTCAAAATGCGATAGGGTAATCACTGGTTGAATACCTTTTTTTAATAATTCATCAAAAACATCATCATAAAATTGTAATCCCGCTTCATTTGGTTCGCTTTCATCTCCCATTGGGAAAATACGTGACCACGCGATTGATGTTCGTAAGCACTTCAATCCCATTTCAGAGAAAAATTGAATATCTTCTTTGTAATGATGATAAAAATCAATTGCATCATGATTCGGATAAAATTTATCTGTTTCAATAGTTTCCGTAATTTCCCGCGGAACACCATTTGCTCCTGCAGTCATCACATCAATAACACTTGGCCCTTTTCCATCAACATTCCAGCCGCCTTCAAACTGATGAGCAGCCAAAGCGCCACCCCACAAAAAATCCTTCGGTAATTTAGACATTTTATTTTTCTCCTTTTGGAATTAATTCCATTATTGGTTCTCCATGGTGAATTTCATTTTGCGTATACGCAATAACATCTTCGTAATCATCTGAATTAGTCACAATTACAGGTGTTACTACTGAAAATCCTGATTCTTTTATCTTCTCTTGATCAAATTCAACAAGTAAATCACCCATTTTTACATAATCATGATTTTTAACTTGTGTTGCAAAATATTTTCCTTTTAATTCAACGATATCCATTCCAATATGAATTAAAACTTCTACACCATCTACAGATTTTAATCCAATCGCATGTTGTGTCTCTGTAGTCATGACAACCTGACCATCAAATGGTGCATATATTTTATTATCCGTTGGATTTACAGCAACACCTTTGCCCATTGCACCAGATGAAAATACTTCATCCTCTACTTCTGTTAACGCAATTACTTTCCCTGTTACAGGGCTATTAACAACGCCTGGTGCATTTATTACTGGCGTACTCATAACTGGTGCGACCTTAGCTGGTGCATCATCTAACTGTGCTTCCATTGTTGCGACTTCACTAACTGTTTCACCCGTACCAAAAATTTGAACAAGTAGAACTGAACCCACAATTGCTACAATACATCCAACAACCATACCAATAAATGAGTGTGGGTATTTAGGACTAATTGCATTTACAATGGTTAATAAACTTGGTAGTCCAGCATAAGCAAAATAATATGAATTAAAGAAACTTGTAATTAATGCACCAAACGCTCCTGAAATACAACCAAAGATAAATGGTTTTTTAAATCTTAATGTCACACCATAAATTGCTGGTTCTGTAATCCCAAATAATCCTGTAATAAATGCTGAAAGAGATATATTTTTTAATTCTCTGTTCTTAGACTTAATAAATACACCTAAAACAGCACCAACTTGTGCGACCACTGCAATTGTTTGAAAAGCCTGAAATGAGTCCATTCCATTCATTTTGAAATTGGCCATAACCATTGGCGTAACACCCCAATGGATACCAAAAATAACAAGTACTTGCCAGAAACCACCAATAATAACACCTGCTAAAGGTGGTGCAACTTTAACTAAATAATTATATCCTTTTGCGATTCCTTCAGCTCCAAGAGATGAAAGTGGTCCAATAATTAAGATTGTTAAAGGAACCATAATTAATAGACATAATAATGGAACAGCAAGTTCTTTAATAATGTCAGGTATCTTTTTACTCAAGAATCTTTCAAGATAAGAAAGAATCCAAACTAAAAATAATGGTGGCAATACTGATGATGTATAAACTGTTTGAGATAATGGAATACCCATAAAGTTAATACTTGTACCGCTAGCAATAGTTCCAGCCATCTCTGCCCATGTGGGACTAACTAATGCAGCACAACATGCAACAGCGATTAAACTGTTTGTTTTAAAATGTTTAGCTGCCGTTATGGCAATAAATATTGGTAAGAACGTAAATGGTGCCCAAGAAATAAAGCTTAAAACTTGATATGTACCACTTTTAGGAAAATTTGGCATAGCTAAAGTAATTAGAATTAAACTCCCTTGAATAATACCTGCCGCGGCCAATATGTAAACGAATGGGGCAAAAACCGCAGACATTGTTGCAATAACTCGATTCATTATACTTGTTTTTGGTGCTTCTACTTCCTCTACTTCTGAACTATCAATCATTGCTGAGAATGCATCATAAACATCCGCAACATGTGGTCCAATAACTACTTGGAATTGTCCACCACTTTCAACAACAGTGATAACGCCTGCCATTGCTGATATTTTTTCTTTAGCATCTGAAGGAACCTCATGTAGCACTAGTCGTAACCGTGTCGCACAATGCGTTGCTCCTGCTAAATTTTTTTCTCCACCAATTGCTTCTAAAATATCTGTAGCTAATTTTGTATAATCTCTAACCTTACTTGCCATATTTTTCTCCTCCTCAGATAAAAACGAATAAATAGAAAAAAATTGTAAACCCTTACAAATCTTTGTATATGTATATTTTAATTGTACGTGCACAATAAGTCAACACTTTTTTTGTAACCCTTTTCATCTAGATGTACAAGGCGGGAACAATGTTATACAATAAAGGATACATTATTTTAATGGAGGCATGAAATGTTAAAGTATCAAGAAATTGCTGATCAAATTGAGCTTGCAATTAAAAATAAAAATTTGAATCAAGGGACGCAACTCCCTAGTCTAAATGAACTTATTGCCAAATATGCCGTCAGTAAGACGACACTCGTTAAAGCTCTCACAACTTTAGAAGATAAGGGTATTATTTATCAAGTACAAGGTAGCGGAATTTTTGTTCGTCGTCAAAAAAGAGACGGTTACATCGCTCTAATGACGAACATGGGCTTTACAAAAGATTTAGAAAACAGTAAATTATCTACAAAAGTGATTGATTTAAAAGTTGAACTACCCAATGCTGATGTAGCCAGGGAATTAAATTGTGCTCCGGGTGAGGAAGTTTATTTAATAAAAAGAATTCGTTACATCGATAATCAAGTTCTCTGTATTGAGAGATCCTACTATCGAAAAAAACTTGTTCCTTATCTTAATCGCGAAATAATCAGTGAGTCTATTTTTAATTACTTGAAAGAAGTTTTAAAATTAAAAATAGGTTTCTCCGATAAATATTTACGTACAGACACCCTTAAAAAGACAGAATCAACCCTTTTAGAACTACCAGAAAATTCGCCTGGACTCTATATTGATGAACTTTTTTATACAGTAAGCGGTGAACCTTTTGATCTTTCTCAAACTATTTATAACTATAAACATGCTAACTTTTTTATTCAAAGTGGACAAAAATAAAACCATAATTAATAAATTAAAAACCTCAGGGCAATCACTTAAAAAGGTGATTACCCTGAGGTTTTTAATTTATTTCAAGATTCATTTAAAGAATTCTATTTAACTTCCATCTCTTTAATTTTATCGTTAATTTCTTTTTCAACTTTACGATGTTTGGGTGATAATCCTTCGGCAAAAAACAAGACACTACCGATTGCTAAGACATAAGTTAGGCCCATTGTAGAACTGTTCCAGAAAGATGCTCCATAATAAAGAATGCTGCGAGCACCATCATACAAGAAACGCATTGGTAACCATGGAAGAACCCAATCTTGGTAGAATTGAGGTACTAATGGTTGTGCCATTGCCAATAAAGGAATTGAGAAAAATAGTAAGAGGACAAATATAATTACCCCTGGGAAACCAATCCATGTCAATACCCCTGAGAATAACATTATAAAAGCAAAACTTGTAAATGATAAGAACGATGCAATTGTTATAAAATGTGTAAAATCAAATCCTAAAATCCATGTCGCATACGTAGCTGTTGCAAATCCAGTTAAAATTGCAAGTGCTACAGCTGAGATAATGAATGATGATTTAAATGAAAACTTGTGTTTCATTGATTTAAATTCTCTTGAATCTCCAGCGTAGAATAATAATAAACTAATAACCATGCTTGCAATCCAGACGGGTTGGAAGAACGAACTATTCGCTGATGTTAATCCAGCGGTTGAATGTCTAACGGTTGTTTTTACAGTGATTGGGTTATTTAACTTCAATGCAGTCACAGCGGGGACACTCATATTGGCTTTTGCCATATTTGTTAAAATTCCGGCTGAAATACCACCACCAATTTTTGTAACTATTGTTGATAGTGTCGAACCTAAAGTCGTTGACAATGTAGCATTTTTTGCTTCATTTGTTACAACAGTTACATTTGTAACATCTTTTGTTGTTGGATCAGCTAATTTTCCAATTGATGCCGAGAAATCTTTTGGAATTACAATAGCCGCATAATAATGTTGTTTATCCATTGCACTCTTAAGTGCCTTATCACTCTTAACGATATGCCAATCTAACGCCTTATTTTTGCTTCTAGTTAGATTTTCAACGATTTTGTTACCTTGCTTACCACTATCTTCATTAACAATGGCAACAGGTACATCTTTGAGCTCTGATTTTACAGATGGGATTTGCATCACCACCATAATAAATGTAAGTAATACCGAAACTAAAATGGCGAAACCTAAAAATTTATTTTTAAACATAATCATATTCCTCTTTTCTTTTTGAGTGAGCACTCAATCAATTACAAATACGATTATAACCTATCCACAAGTTTAGTCAACCCTAACTTTTAAATATAAACTATCAAAATAATAAGTTTGTCTTTTGTCATCGCTATCAATTGTGTCATAATAGGGCTATAAATAGGATGGTGAATATTATTAAAAATTCTGAATTAAAATTATATGCCAACTCGGATTTATTTAGAGATATAACAGATAAACAAAAACAAATTTTAATCGCCGCAATTGAATTATTCTCAGAAAAAGGCTATGCAAATACAAGTACAAAAGAAATTGCAAAAAAAGCTGGCGTGGCTGAAGGTAATATTTTTAGTAAATATAACAATAAACAAGGCTTACTTAACGCCATTATTGCCCCTGTCATTAAATCCATCTTACCTTCTGCAATGCACGACTTATTAGACGAGTCCATTGATCATTCAAATTTAACTTTGGATTCATTAATTCGTCCTTTGTTAAAAAATAGAATTATTTTTTTGCAAGAAAATGCTAAAGTTCTTAAAATTTTCATTTCTGAACTACTTTATGATAAATCGGTTGTTAAACAGTTATTAGAAAATATTCCCGCCCCATACTGGACGGCACTCAATTCAACTATTGATACACTAAAAGAAAAAAAACTAATTGTCAGTTGGGATAATCTCGAAATTCTTAAGGTTATTTGGTCAACTATAGGTGGTATTGTACTTGGTTATCTTCTTTTTGATCAATCGTTAACAAAAGAAAGTATTGAACATTCAGCAGATGCTCTGATAAACGCACTTAGTGTTTGATAAAAATAAATAATTAAAAATACCCATCGAGTAAACAAGTTACTGTAAAACCTTGTTTACTCGATGGGTATTTTTAATTCAAAGCAGATTATTCATACTAACTAATCTTTTTAATTACGCAGGAATACTATTAATAAATGTTTCTACTTCTTGTTTCGTTTTACGATTTTTATTAACTAAACGTCCTGTTTCTTTACCATTTTCATATGCAATAAAACTTGGAATACCGAAGACACTTAACTCAACAGCTAAGTCCATATTTTCATCTCGATCGACAGCTAAGAATGTGTATTCAGTATATTCTGATTCAATATTAGGCATTTCAGGTTTAATAAAAGCACAATCTGGGCACCATGTTGCAGAAAAAAATAGGATATACTTTCCATCTTTAATTTTATCCATTAATTCACTTACCGTTGTTTCTTTTTCTATACTTTTCATTTTTGCTACCTCCACTAATATGCTTACTTTTTATAAGTATATATCAGATTAGCCATTTTCAATTAAAATATGCTTGCTTATTTATTTTTATCTCTGATTAGTTTAGCTTCTTTATTACCTATATATAGGCTGTATGCAGAATACAATAATACTACAATAACAATCCATTGAATCACACTTGTATTAATATTCTTAACTAAAAGTACCGCAACTAAAACACCTATAATACCAAAAACAGAAAATAAGGTTATTTTTCTAGAATATTGATTGAGTTTTATAAATTGCATACTTCCTATTGGTAAAGAAAATGCACATCCCCCCATCATAATTGGAAATGCAGCAATCGGATCCATTCCCATCGCATAGACAGTTGCCATTGTTAATGAAAATGAGCCTATTCCAATATTATTTAATGCGCCATAAATAAATAATAAAAATCCTGTTACAACTAATTTCCAGCCAAATAGTTCGGTAGCGGTCCCACTAGCAGTGATTAGGCCTAATTTACCAGCGATGATTAACGCGGTTGCAACAAGTAATCCAACGATAACAAATGATCTAATACTATTTTCAGGTAATCTAACAACAAATCTCGGACCAATATAAGCACCCAGCACTTGGCAAATAATACAGACTAGTAACGTCTTAGTACCAACATTGATACTTGTAATATACGCCAGCGACATGACAAATATTGGAATAACATCTTGCGCATTTAACGTACCTGGTAATTTTTTCATAGAAACCCAATTAGCTTTCTGGTATATTGCTGTTGATATGGCAAAATCTGAAATTCCAAAAGTAGAAAAGAAAAAAATAACAATCTGCGATATTGGTGTCCATACTGAACTGGCCGGTTCTTTCATGAAGTCTGATTTATGTCTCATTAAATCACGCATAAAATAACAGATAAATATAAAATTAATAACAATAATTGCCGCAATCAACGTCTTTTGCATGATTAAATCTCCTAGTTAAATGAATCATAATAGTACAGTTTAACTCAATTTATTCCTAGATAAAATAGTCTATATTAATTTTTCTATTTTATACTATATAATTAGTCCTTTAAAGTCTAAAATTAGAAATATAAGGTATGCTACTGTTAATTGTTTATATAATTTATAAAAGGAGATGCACTATGCTAACAGACTTTTTTGCTTATAATTCATTTAGTCATTTGAAACTAAAGGTAGATTCATTGATTCCATATGGTTTTACAAAAACAGCAGAAGAAATCTATAATTATCAAGTTTCAATTCTTAATAATCAATTTATACTAACCGTCTCAATTTCCCCCTCTGAAAAAATTAATACTACTATTATTGATGCTCTAACTAAAGAAGAATATACACTTTATAAAAATCAGTCTGCAACAGGATCATTTGTCAGTTCAATCAGAAAATCAGTGATTGAACAACTGGATTTAATTGTTGCTAGTTGTTTTGAAACTACTCCAGTATTCCAAACTGCTGATTCACAATCTATCATTAATTATGTACAAGAACATTATCAGACCAATCTAGAATTCCTCTGGAAACAGTTTCCAAATGACGCTGTTTTACGTCGATCAGATTCTAAAAAATGGTATGCCGCTTTAATGAAAATTCCAGCAACTAAAATAGGCTTGGATTCCGAGAAATTAGTTGAAATACTTAATATTCGAATGGATCCTGACCTGCTCATCAATAAAATAGACAAAAATCAAATTTTTCCAGGGTACCATATGAATAAAAAACACTGGGTTTCAATTTTATTAAATGGCCAAAATAATTTAGACACTGTTTATTCTTATATTGATACTAGCTATGGACTAGCTAAATAAAAGGCGAACTAAAAAAATCCATTCTAATAGTCAACAAAATTTGAACTTGTTTACTTAGAATGAATTTTCGCTTATCATTAAACACTTGTACTTTTTTAGTATATACGTAGCTTTGTAGCTCAATTTTATCTACTTATTAATATTTTCTTTAAATAGGTTGTATATATCATCAACTGTATTCGATTTTTTTAATTCTTCCACAAATGAGTCATGGACAAGTAATTTCGATGTATTTGATAAATACTGTAAATGCTTTCCATCATCTTTTTCTGGAATTAGAAATGAGATAACTGTATCTACTGGCTGATTATCAAATGTTTCCCATTCAATAGGCTCACGTAATTTAACAATTAGCATTGCTGATTTATTAATCGATTCATCCTGTGCATGAGGTATCGCAATGCCTTTTTCCATCCCTGTCGTTCCCTCAGACTCACGAATCTTATACTTATTTAAAATATAACTTTCATTATTCGTATATCCTAATTTTTTAGCAAAATTTGCTAAAAAATGTAAGAGTTCTTCTTTATCAGAAACGGCTACGTTCAATTCAATGTTTTTTCTTTTCAATATATTATCGAATTCATTTTCATTCATTTTTATATCATTATCTTGCTCTTGTTCAAAGTTGGTATTACTACCTACATTCATCACTAAACTATTATTTTTTTTAGCTTGGCGACCAGCAATAGCGGCTAGTAAGACAGCAGATACAAGTGATCCAATAATAATCCATAATACCCACAGTAATGGTTTATTCACTAACGGTAATACAATAAATCCACCATGTGGAGCCGGTACACTAATTCTAGTTACATAGGTTAAAATCGCAGCAATCGAAGAACCAACCATAAATGCAGGAATATTTAGTAGCGGATTCTTTGCCGCAAATGGAATTGCACCTTCTGTAATATGAGTTGATCCTAATAAAAAGTTAACGTAACCTGCGCTGCGCTCTTTATCTGAGTATGCTTTTTTGTTGAACAGTACAGCAAACCCTGTTGCCAATGGTGGCGCAATACACGCTGCAGAAACTCCTGCCATAAAGAAATAATTTCCCTGTGCTAAAAGAGCTGTTCCGGTTAAATATGCTGCTTTATTAATTGGCCCACCCATATCTGAAGCACACATAATTCCAACAACTAATCCTAATAGAATGGGACTTGAATTTTCTAAACCCTTTAAAAACGTCATCATTCCTTCATTAATTGTTGCCATTGGAACTGATAGATACCAAATAATAGAGCCTGATAAAAATACTCCAATTACAGGTAAAATAAAAATGGCTTTCAGTCCATCTAATGATTTAGGTAGTTTTTTTAATAAGAACTGTAATATTAAAATCGTATACCCTGCTAAAAATCCACCAATTATTCCACCTAAAAATCCCGTTCCATTTGTATATGCTATCATTCCCGTTACAAATCCAACTATCAATCCAGGTCTTTTACCAATAGCCTCAGCTATATAGGCACATAGAATTGGAACCATAAGATTCATTGCAAATCCGCCAATAGTGTTCAATAAATGTGCTATATCGTTATATTGAGGGCTTTTTATGTCTGCTGAATTAATTCCCCAAAAAAATGATACGGCTGTTAACACTCCCCCAGCAACTACTATTGGTAACATATGTGACACTCCATTCATCACGTACACATACATTTTGTGCCAAAATGAGCCAGATAAATTTACTGTTTCTTCATTCGATGAAATTTTTGCTCCTTTTCGATGATAGGTAGGTAAATTATCATCTGTCAATATTTGATCAATTAATACATCTGCCTCTTTCATACCTTTCGTAACTGACACATTTATCATTTTTTTACCATCGAATCGATCAATATCTACATCTTTATCTGACGCAATTATTACACCATCAGCATCATCAATTTCTTGTTGTGAAAACGCATTTTCTATACCACTTTGACCATGAGTTTCAACTTTAATTGATATACCTCTTTTTTTAGCGGCTTGTTCTAAGGCCTCTTGCGCCATGTATGTATGCGCAATTCCTGTTGGACATCCAGTAGCTGCAATTATTTTATATTTTGTCATCTTAATTCCTCCTTAATATTAGATATTTTTACCTGCTTAGTCAGCTCTTTTACATTCGAAAAATCTGTTAACCCTTTTGAAAATGCCGTTGAACTCGCGGCTGCTATACTTTCTCTAAATACTTCTTCTATTTTTTTGTCCCCTATCGCTACCCCTGCTAAAAAAGTTCCCAACATGGTGTCGCCGGCCCCAGCCGTGTTAACAACGGTTCCTTTAGGGACAGTTCCATATAACACAACCTCTTTATTTATAAACATTGCACCACCGCCACCCAATGATAATAAAATATTTTGTGCACCCAATTTAATTAATTCTTTTGAATAAGTTATCAATTCATGTTGAGATAGTTTATGTTCTACGCCAAACCAACTCATTAATTCTTCATCATTTGGTTTTAAAATATAAGGATTATATTTCAATGTATCCAGTACGGTTTGATAACTAGTATCCAAAACTAGCTTATATCCTTTTTCCTGCGCCTGCTTTGCGATACTAATTAAAATTTCTTCAGAGATTCCGTCAGATAAACTACCAGATACAACTAATGTATCCTTTTCATCTAAATTTTGAATCTTATCCATGAACTGATTTATTTCATCATCACTAACATGTGGACCTTTATTTACTAATTTATACTCCGTATCTTGCTGAATTACTCTTGTAAAAACATTAATTCGTGTATTAGCATCGATATGTACAAAATCAGTTTTTATATTGCACCTTGCCAACTCAGACTCAATATACGCATTAGTAAATCCTCCACCAACTCCAATAGCAGTACTTTCTACGCCTTTCTTTTTTAGAATAAAACTAACATTAACTCCTTTACCATTCGCTTGTATTTCATAATTTTCCGTTCTATTAACAATATTTTTTTTCATTTCATCGGTTTGGATAAAAAGATCAATAGCTGGATTCAATGTACATGTATATATCATAATTTTTACCCCTTTCTTCTACCTACCAATACTACATCTGACAGAAATGAAAAGGTTTTCAATATATGATTTTGTATGCTACAATTGAAAATAAACAAACAATCAAGGTGAGGTGACCAGTAATGTCTCTTAGTAACTCCGAAAAGATTCTTTGGCAAGTCATTCAAGATAACCTAGAAGATATTCCGATATTAACAATAACCAACCTTAGCGATTTAGCTCATGTATCAACCGCTACAGTCGTACGAACGCTCAAAAAAAAAGGCTACAGCGGTTATATGGATTTTAAACAATCTATAATTACTAAAGAAAAAGAAAAAAAATATAAGAATATTCAGAATATGGATCACGATATCCAACAAGTCATTATGAAGAATGAACATGAACTTAATAACACACTACGTATGCTTGACGTTAATACCATAGAAAAAACAGTTCAAAAAATTAAACGTTCAAAAAAAATATACATTTTCTCAAGGGGTTTTTCTGAATTAATTGCAATTGAAATGCTAACAAAATTTGAATTATTAAATAAAAATTGTGTCAGTTTTACGGATCCCAATATTATTAAACAAATTAGTCACAGGATTACATATAATAATATTTTAATTATTATTTCATTGAACGGAACTACTGCAGAACTCCTTGAAGGTGCTAAAAATACGTATAAAAATGGAGCCGATATTATTGTATTAACAACCAACAAATTAAGTCCACTTATTAAATATTCAGATTCCGTGTTTATCGGATTTAAATCTGAAATTTCATATTTCCCTGAATTTGAAGTTAAATCTCGTTTACCATTACAGGTAATGAGCCGTATACTTTTAGATTCTTATGCAATTCGAACAAAGAAAGCTAGCAAATAAATTTATTTCACTTCTACTTTTTTTCATTACTAAATCATTAAAAATAAAGAGGCTAAACATGACGTTTAGCCTCTTTATTTTACTATTTTAATACCTTATCAAACCACGATGTAGCAGTACTTTCAAGAACGACATTTAAATCTTCAATATTCTTTTTACCAACTGTGTTCATCCATTCTTTACCTTTTTCTTCACCATCTTTAGCAAATGGTTCGATACCTTTGCTCCATGTTGCACGTCCACAAAGTACACCATTAAATGTTGATTTTGCTTCATGAGCAAATACTAAAGTATCTTGGAATAATTGTGCCGATACACCACCACTTAAGAAAATAAATGGTAATTTGGTTGCATCACTTTGTTCTTTAAATATATCTAATGCTTCTGTCTTAGAATATACCACCTCATTATCGTCGTTAAACCCTTCCACATAATCCATATTGACTGGCACTTCTACTTTAAGTACATCTACTTTATATTCAGGTTTAGAAAATTCTTTCATCATTTCAATAACTTTATGAGGTTTTACTTTAGCATACTCTGAACCTTTAACATCGTCATTAGTTGCATCATAAGAAACCAATTCTAAAAATAATGGCATATCTTCTGCAGCACATTCTGAACCAAGACGCTCCATATATGCATGTTTCATATTATTAATCTCAGCATTTTCGTCTATATCATAATAAAGTAAGAATTTAATAGCGTCAGCGCCCTCTTCTTTAAGACGACGAACTGACCAATCTGGTAATAAGTCAGGTAAGCGACCTGGGGTAGTAACATCATAACCCGTTTTTTCGTATGCAACTAGTAATCCAGTACTTGCATTACGGACCTTTGCTGCTGGAAGACCATATTCTGGATCAAGTAATATTGCTGAAGCGTATGGTGTTAATTCTGATGAAATTACTTTTTTAAATTCAACGATATCTTCTTCATTTGCTGGCTTATTTGCTGCTGCTGCCAACATTTTTTTTAAAGATCCTCGTTGATCAATTGCTAATGCTGCAATTACGCCTTTTTCATTTGAAAGTGCTTTAAGTCCTGCCAATTTATTTGGTGTCATTTTTATTCCGTCCTTTATTATTTTTTTACTTCTCTCATCCACTTATAATTCTATCTTTGAAGAATATGAAAAGGTTTTTAAAATTTCATTTTTTACATACCAATTAAAAATAACTTAACAATCATAAATACCGTTTACTCCGACTAGCTCTTAATAAAGAATCAGTTAATATCATTTTTTATATTTTAAAGTACCATTTAAATATGTTTCCTCAAAATTTAAATCATGATCTAAAACAATGAAGTCAGCATCTCTACCTGCCGCAATACTTCCGCACTTATCATCAATTCCAACGCTTCTAGCGGGCACATAACTAGCCATTTGGATTGCTTCTTCAGGAGTAGAAATATTCCAATCAACAACATTTTTAACTGCTTCCATTAATTTTAAGACACTACCAGCTAAACTTCCTGACTCTAACCTTGCGGCGCCATCTTTAACAACAACTGGGAACTCACCTAATGTATAATTTCCATCAGGCATTGCACCAGCACGCATACAATCAGTTACTAATACAATGTGGTCTGCTCCTTTAACGTTAATTAAAATTTTAGCAGATGCCGGATTAACATGTTGACCATCACAAATTAGTTCATCATAGACACTACTTAATGACATTGCTGCGCCAACCATCCCTGGCTCTCTATGATTAAGTGGGCTCATTCCGTTATACGTATGAACGAAAATAGATGCACCAGATTCTACTGCAGATTTAGCTTGATCAAACGTAGCATCACTATGCCCCAATGCTACTTTGACCCCTTGTTTAGTTAAGGCCTCAGTAAATTCTTTAACACCCTTTCGCTCAGGTGCAATCGCAATTTTTCGAATAAGTCCATGCGCTAATTTTTGCCAATGCTCAAAAATATCTATACTTGGATCTAAAAAGTATTTAGGATTTTGCGCACCTTTGTGTTTTTCAGTAAAAAATGGACCCTCAAAAAAGATACCCTGTATTTTTGCACCACGTACTTCACCATGACGCTTACCAAAGTCAGAAATAACTTCGTTCAACGTTTCTGGAGCTGCCGTCAATGTTGTCGGCAGAAATGAAGTAACGCCACATTCTAATAAACCTTCAGACATCATTTTTGCGCCCTCAAAATCGTTATCCATCACATCATATCCCTTTAAACCATGGACATGTGTATCTACAAGCCCTGGTGCAATCCATTTACCCGTATATTCTTTGATATCACCATCAGGTTTTTCTTGTTGATAATCACCAAATTTACCATCAATAATTGCCAAGTACCCTTCATTTTCAACCGTGTTTTTCAAGAAAAACTTATCTGCATGAATATAATATATTTCCACCAGTAATGCCTCCTATATTATTTTTGTTAAAAAGAAACTAGCCCATTATCCATAGTCTAGTTCCGCAGGCCTCTTCTAGAATAACTTGAAGAATGCACCTACTAAGCCAACAACTACTGTGAGCCCAATCAACATCAATGGAGATTTACCTTTTTTCAACATCCAGTAACAGAAGAATGTATAAAGAAGCGGTAATAATGCCGGCATCACTTTATCAATAACACCTTTTTGTAAATCAATATCAATTTTCCCAGCATGAATCACAACACCAAATTTAAAGTTAACGTATGTTGCAACCAAGGCTCCAACAACAGTTAATCCAACTATCGACGCAGCACGTGATATTTTTTTTGTATTTTCCTTCATACTCGAAATAGCACGAGTACCAGTTCTATACCCATAATTCATTAACCAGAATAGTAACCCAAAATGCACTGCATTAAAGACAACAAGGAATAAGATCGGTCCAAGTGGATTTCCATTCATTGATAATGAAACCCCAACTCCGGCTGTAATAGGTAGCAACGTTAACCAGAACATCGCATCCCCAATACCACCTAAAGGTCCCATCATTGCTACTTTGATACCACGAATAGTTGATCTATTTTCTTTATTTTCTTCCATTGCTAAAATAACACCTTGAACAAATGTTACTAAAAATGGATGTGTATTAAAAAATTGTAAATGATCAAGCATTGCATATGAGAAATCTTCTTTATCTTTATGAATTTTTTTCAATCCAGGAATTAAACTATAAGTCCACCCACCACCTTGCATACGTTCATAATTAAATGAAGCCTGTAAAAGTAGTGAACGCCAAACCATTTTGTTTAAATCTTTTTTTGTAATTACCTTTTCAACAGTAGGATCGTTATAAGTATCTGGGATCACAACATCATTGCGATCAAATTTCTTTTTAGATGCCATCACTATAGTCCTCCTCTTCATTAACTGTTACGGTTGCTACTTTTTTTCCACCATTATCAGATTTTGCTCCACCAATAAAGAAATCATAAGCAGCGATTGAAATACCAATGATTGCGACTCCTAAGATTGGTAAGTTACCATATGCTGCAACAACAAATCCAATTGCGAAGAATGGTGCGTACGCTGTCTTCCACATAATTTTTAACAACATGGCAAATCCAACAGCTGGCATAATACCACCGGCCGTACTTAATCCTGTTAAGATCCATGCAGGAACGGCTTCAACCATTCCTTGCGCTTTACTTGCACCGAGGAAGATTGGTAAGAACGCCATAATGAAGTAGAAAACAAACAAGATTAGCGGACCCATGTAGTTCAATCGATCAATTTTCTTATCATTACCTTCCATCGCGTATTCATCCATTTTATGCATAACTGGTGAGTAAGCTGTAAATAGTAATGTAACTAAACCTTGTACGGCAACTGCAAATGGTACGGCAATACCAACTGCTAATGTTGGTGTTTGATGAGCAATAATTGCAAATGCGGTTCCCATAATTCCACCAATAACAACATTAGGTGGCTGTGCTCCAGCAAGTGGAACCATTCCAGCCCAAACTAATTCTAATGTACCACCAACAATTAAGCCGGTTTGAAAATCTCCTAATATTAGACCAACTACTGCACCAGTAACGATTGGTCTATGAATATGTGTTAAACCACTATACATATCGATACCGGCAATACCAGCCCATAGTCCAATTAATAACGCTTGTACTAACATATAAATTTCCTCCTTTTTATTATTATATTTACGTTTTTAATATTCTTTCAGTAAGCGCATCATATCTGATGCCTTTTCATTCGGAATACCTTGAACCTCTAGTTCAACACCCAAATCATGCATTTTATTGAATGCTTGAACATCGGTATCATCGACTGAGATAGTTGCCGATAATTGTTTCTTCCCTTCTGAAAAATGTAAATTACCAATATTTACTTTCTTAATTGGGACACCTCCTTCAATAATTTTAGCCATGTCTTCTGGCGTACGAACAACTAATAATATTTTTTGTTTATCCGAGGCTTTACCAATAATACGAATCGTTTTTTTAATATCGAAAAAGCGGATTCCAACAGTTTCAGGAATAACCATCTCCATTAAACTTTGCTGTACATCATCTTTAGAAACCTCATCATTCGCAACTACAACTAGATTAGCGTCAATCGTATTAACCCATGTCATACCAACCTGTCCATGAACAAGTCTGTTATCAATTCTTGCAAGTAAAATGTTTGGTGTTGTCATAATAAATTCCTCCTTGAAATTTTTATTTATAGGCATGTAAAGTTACACCTTTAACTACACGATTTACGGTACCGCTTGGTGAAGGTGTATCTGGTGTGTTTCCCACTTTTACTGAACTTAATAATGAAATAGTTTGCGCATACATAACATCAGCAAGAGCCAGATATCCTTCTGGTAAAAGGGCATCTCCTGATTCAAATGTGAAACGATCACCACTAAAGTTATTCTGTCCCTCAATATCAATCCCAATTACTTTAGCGGCAATTTTATCTCCACTCACTTCTTCTAAAATATCAATATCGTATTGACGTGTATATTCTTGATTGTTAACAAATACAAAAACTAATGTTTTCTCGTTGACGAACGATTTAGGTCCATGTCGGAACCCCATTGAAGAATCAAACATTGTTGTTAGCTTACCTGCCGTTAGTTCAAGAATTTTCAACTGTGCCTCTCTTGTTAATCCCGATAAACTTCCGGACCCAAGATAGACAACCCGATCAAATTCCATATCAATAACAGCTTTTATTTCAGCTTCACGTTTAATCACTTCATGACCCATTGCAATAATAGTCTCAACATATTTTTCTTTAATATCCTTACGTGTTGTATCAAAAATTAATAACGCTGAGAGTGACATACAACTGTATGATCCAGTCATTGCAAATCCCTTATCATTAGACAGCGCAGGCATCATCAATAACAAATTACGTTCGTCATCTTTTGTACCAACAGCAAGTTTCCCTTCCGGAGCACAAGTAATTGTAATTTGATATAAATTTTTAATTATTTTTCTTGAAATTTCAACAGCGGCAACACTTTCAGGACTATTACCACTCCTAGCAAACGAAACTAAAATAGTCGTAGCATCTGGTACTAAATAATCATATGGTGCAGATACGATATCGGTTGTTGGAATACTTTCAAACTGATAATTTGCACGATCCCCGTGGTTACTTAAGTATGGTGTTACAGTATCACCAACATAAGCGGATGTTCCTGCTCCTGTAAAAATGACCCGAATCAACCCGTTCGAGGTAGATTTAACTGATTTTAAAAATGTCTTTATTTCGTCTGACTTTTCACTAAAATTATTAAATGCCTCAGTCCAAAGTTCAGGTTGTTGTTTAATTTCACCTGTTGTAATATTTGCGCCCATTATTTCCAACTCTTTTTCATTCTTCTCAAACATATTAAGCTCTCCTTTAGATGCCATTATCATCTATTTCTACTCTTTTTTTTGTTTCAAATTGCATAATACCTTTTTTACCAGCATCCAGTGCTTTCTCCATAAACGCGCTCATGTTCAAATCCCGGTTAAATAACATATCTAATAACATCGGTATATTCGATCCTGTTAAAACGCTTACATTATTATGCAGTAATTTTATTTTAACTGCTTCATTAAATGGTGTTCCTCCAGGAATATCAGTAAAGAAAACTATTCCATCTAAGCCGTTTAATTTGTTAAGCGCTTTCATATAGTCGCCGCTTAAATCTTCCGCGGTCATTCCTTGTATAAAATCACAAAGAATAAAATTTTCTTGTTGTCCGGCAATAAGTTCAATATTTGATCCCATTCCAGTTGCAAAGTTCCCATGTCCAGCTACTACCATACCAATCATATAATTATCCTCCCTTATTTATTGTGTCGAATATGATAAGTAAATTTATCACCCCTCGCAATACTCAACGTAAATTCAATTACTTCATTTTTTGTGTTATACGTCGTTCGCTCTAATTTAAGAACAGGTGCACCTTCATAAAAATTTAATAAAGTTGCATCATTGCCTGCCATAACACCTGCTGTTAAAGATTCATCAGCCGTTTTTACAATCTGGTTATAATCATCTAAAAAAATGACATACATCGCTTGCTTATTTAATGTCTCCACAGTTAAAGAGGGAAATTTAGCATACGGTAAGTAAGTTCTCTCTAACATCATTGGTTCATCTGATGCAAGTCTTAATCGTTTTAATTTAATTACCTTGGTACCAACTTCAACTTTTAAACCTTGAGCAATAAACTCATTAGCACTAATAACATCAAAGCTAATTATTTTACTACTCGGTTCTTTATCAAGGGAAACCATTTGTTCTGTAAAACTAAACGTTCCCCCTAAATCAGTCTTAATTTTAGCGATATTCGACACAAATGTTCCTTTACCATGTTGGCGATATACATAACCCATTAGTTCTAACTCATTTAGTGCTGTTCGGACAGTCGTACGACTCATATCGTAAGCAATAGATAAATCACGTTCAGACGGTAATTTATCATTCACCTTTAGATTCTTTTCAATTTCTTCTTTTAGCGTATCTACTAATTGATCATAGAGTGGACGCTCATAATTACCGTTTAACATTACTTTTCCCCCAAGTGGTTACTACCACATACATAATATATTATTTTTAAAACTCTTTGTCAATAGTTATTTTTATATTAACTATTATTAAATCATTTGTATTTTCAACATTGGTACCTACCATTAATCATGTTTTTTAATTCCCCCCTTCTAAAGTAATCATATTTCACTTTAAAGTTATAGATTATTAGCGACACACTACTTCGCTGTATAAAATTATCGTGACCGATATGACTTGCTTTCTAATTATATCAATTAAGCATAACTTTTATTTATTAGATTCTAAACTCATATAAATTCTTTCTACAATAAATACGTAAGGGTACTAAAAAGTTACTTTAGTCTAAATAATATACATCTAAAATAAAACGTTTACATTTTAGTAAAAGTTTAGTAAAATGTAGTTGTTAACTAAAAGAATGCGTTTTCACGTTTATTATTTTTATGTTTTGCTATTATGAATAACAATTTCTTTTACCAAAAATCTATTATATAGGAAGAGGTCATTAGAATGGATACAAATAAATTAACGATTGATGCCGAACGATTTGCAGCTGCAATTATTGCCGGAAATCCTAAGCAAACAAATGAAGATAACAAGATATATATTAAACGTCAATTGACGTTATACCTTGAATCAGTTTTGTTAGTTAATGATTTTAATTCTTTAGAAGAAAACCAATTAGGTTCTGCTAAAGAAAAACAACGTCAAGCAATTTTAGATAAGATTATCGAACACAGATATAACTAATTTTAACTACACTCGAAAGGAATTAAACTAATGAAAAATTCTAAAGATTTTAAACAATATGCTTCATATGCCTTTGGTGCATTTGGACATGATGCCTTTTATGCAACACTTAGCACTTATTTTATGATTTTTATTACAAGTCAATTATTCGTTACAAAGGATGCTGGTTTCAACGCTAAAATGATTGGTTACGTCACAACTATGATGGTTGTTATTCGAATTGTTGAGATCTTTTTTGATCCTTTAATTGGTGGCGTTATTGATAATACTCGTACTCGTTGGGGGAACTTTAAACCATGGTTACTAATCGGTTCAATTGTCAGTTCAATTGGATTAATCCTTATTTTCACTGATTTTGGTGGTTTAGCTACAAGCAATCCTTATCTTTACTTAATTCTTTTTGCCATTGTTTATATCATTCTAGATAGTTTCTATTCATTTAAAGATATTTCATTCTGGTCAATGTTACCAGCTCTAAGTGTCGAATCAGAAAAACGGACTAAATTTGGAACAATTGCTCGTTTTGGTTCAACATTAGGTGCTCAAGGTGTTATTATCGTTATCGTCCCAATCGTTGTCTTCTTTTCAAAAATGTTCTCAGGTACAACTGGTAATACACAAACAAAAGCAGGTTGGTTAGGTTTTGCTATTGTTATCGGTTTGGTTTCATTCTTAGGTGCTTTAGCAACTATTTTAGGAACTAAGATTGAAAAAAATGCAATTCGTGAAAATACTGAAAAAGTTCGTTTCCGTGATGTTTTCAAAGTTATCGGTAAAAATGATCAGTTAATGTGGTTATCATTATCATATTTCCTTTTCGCTTTTAGTTATGTTATTACAAATTCACTTTTGATTTACTACTTCAATTATGTTTTAGGTAGTGCAGCTGCATTTACTACTGTTGGTGTTCTAACAGCAGTCTTAGGAATTATTTCAGTTTCATTGTTCCCAACTTTAGTTGCATTGGTTCATCGTCGTGCTATCTACCTTGGCGGAATCGCTGTCATGCTATTGGGTTACATTCTCTTCCTATTTGCTGGTACTAACCTTGTTGTTGTCTTAATTGCTGTTGGCTTATTCTTCTTCCCATATCCACTTGTTTTCTTAGCAGCATTGATGACAATTACGGATAGTGTTGAATACGGTCAATTAAAGAGTGGAACACGTAATGAATCTGTTACTTTAGCAGTTCGTCCTTTGTTGGATAAATTAGCTGGTGCCTTCGCTAATGGTGTTGTTGGTTTTGCCGCAATCCAAGCTGGTATGACAGGTAGTGCTAAACCAAGCGATATTACAAACAGTGGTTTACTACAATTCAGAATGTACATGTTCTTCGTTCCAATGGCCTTAATAATTGTTGCTGCTCTTATCTTTATGTCAAAAATTAAATTGACTGAAGCTAAACATGCTGAAATCGTTACAGAATTAAAAAAGAAATTAGATTAATATAATTAAAAAAACAGCGATCAGATAAAATCTGGTCGCTGTTTTGCTGTCTAATCGTTAAGTCCTTTACCATCAAGAATTTTCGGAATATATTTAATAATTCTAGCCTCACGCGTTTCTGTTTTTTTAGCATCTGCAAAATAACGTGCATACGTTTTTTGACGTCCAAGCGTTAACGTTTCAAAAAATTCTTCCAATTCTGGCATTTCATTCATTTTTTTCTGGAATTCCACTGGCAACACTAATTCAGTTGGTTTACCCTTAGGAACCTTTAACCCAGCCTTTTCTGCATTAATTGCTTGTTGAATGTAATCACTTATCTCTACTTTTAAATCAGTAACATCTTTTAAGCTATGAAATCTAATTTGGCGACCAACCTCAGTATGTTCGCCCGTTGGAACTAAAATACCCTTACCATCATCAATCAGAGTTCCTTTTAAGAAAAGTAATGCCATATACTCTTTAAATCCTTGAATTAAGACAATATTTTTACCATTTAGTGTATAACAAGGTTTGCCCCATTTAAATTCTTCAGTCAGTCCCGTTTCGAGTGCAAGTTCTCTTAACTGTGTCATTTCTTCTTTCCATTGTGTTGCTTTTTCTAAGTGTAAATCAACTTTTGGATTCTTTTTAATTTCTGTCATTGTCTTAACCCCTTTATTTTATAATCTTTTTTCTGGATTTAATTGTAGCCCAATCAATGAACATAACAAGAAAAATGCAGCTAATAATATCGTTTTAGTTCCCATTATCGGTACCATAGCACCCATAGAAATTGCGCCAAAAAGAAATGCTAAGACGACACCCAACATCCGCCAACCTTTAGCCATTGCGATTATATTACCTTTAACAATTCCGTCATAAAAACTTTCAGCCATTGTCCTCAAATTACCCGTCATCATAAATGACGTAAAAGGTCCTCCGTTGATTTGTCTAAATTCTTGAAGTTGAGCTGCTGCAACCATTGAAATGATTCCTGTAGATAACTGTGCTGGCCAATTTCTTGGAATAAATGCAACAATAATTAAAAGGATCGTCTCAATACCGATAACAAATCGTTGTCGTTTATTAATTGAATCTTCTTCTTTAAATCGATGTTGCAGATTTCTAGTTATAATAATACCAATCATAAAAGCAAAAATTGGAATCAGATGATCGAATATGGCCCCCCATTTCATTTGGCCCATATCAATACCTAATATAATTAAATTTCCGGTTTGCATACCAGCGAAAACACCATCATGTACGATATAGGTATACGCATCAAATCCCCCGCCGGCAAATATTAATCCAGCGAACAGTACCCTATCCAATAGTGACATTGGTTTTTTCATCAAATCCTTCTTTCAGATTGTACTTAAAATATTCTTTCAAATTAAGTATACTAAATTATCAGAAGTTAACAAGAATATACGATTAATTTTTACTATTAAAGACGTTATCAAGCGATTTTTTCTGTTTTAAAGTTTATAATGAAATTAGTTTTTATAAGACAAGGGAGATTACTTTTATGCATTTAGCCATTATTGGTGCCGGACCACGAGGTCTGATTACACTTGAACGACTCATTGCTTGGCAACAAGCAGATCCTTCAAATTCACCACTTACTATTGATTTATATGATCCATATGGTGTTGGTGGGCGCGTATGGTCACCAACTCAACCACACGAATTAATCATGAATACCGCAGCTCAACAAATTAGTTTATTCTATGGAACAAGCGTCCAATCTATTGGTCCAGTTATCCCAGGACCAAACATTTTCGAATGGGCTCAATCTGATGCTCATGATTTTATCGAAATAAATAATTATTCAGCGGATTTTTTAACTGAAATTAAAGATTTACATCCAAACGATTATGCAACAAGAGCACTTTTTGGTGTTTATATCCAATGGTACTACGCTGAATTACTTAAACGTGCCTCTAACAATATCACAATTAATTTGAATAAAAGTACGGTTACACAAATTTCAAAAAAAGCTGATCAATTTGAAATCACAACCGCCTTACCTTCAGTTAGCATCGTTGACTATGTCGTAATGTCTTTAGGTAATCTTGAAAATGAATTATCTGTCGGACAAAAAAGATTTGATACATTCGCTACAGAAAACAAGTTAACTTATGTTTTACCAGGCTTTCCAAATGAAACAAAACTAGATCATATCACGCACGAAGATACTGTTATTTTACGTGGCTTAGGTCTTAGCTTCTTTGATTTAGTGACCCGTTTGACTGTAGGCCGTGGTGGTCTATTTAAGCGATTAGAGAACGGGCAACTACAATATCAAGCAAACGGTAACGAACCTCACATTGTGGCAGGTTCGCGTCGTGGATGGCCTTATCATGCCAAAGGGGATAATCAAAAATCACCCGGCGAAGAAACTCAAGCTCATTTTTTAACGGCGGCTAAAATGGCAGTTTTCATGGAAAATGGTACCGTTTCTTTCAATGAATTTTGGACCTTATTAAGTCATGACGTTGAATATCAATATTATTCATTACTTGTCGCACAGAATTATCCAAAAATCGATTTAACAAAATTCCAATTAGCTTTCTTAAAAGATCCTAAAGTAACCGTTGAGCGATCAATTATTCTTGAAGAAGATCGCTTTAATTGGGATCATCTAGGAAATCCAATGACTAAAAAACCTAATGAAGATTTCAAAGCCGTTATGTTAGACCATTTACAAAAAGATGCAGTAGATGCAAAATTAGGTACTAAGACCGGACCATTGACCAGTGCTCTTGAGGTTTTACGTGACTTACGTCTTCCGGTTAGACAATTAATTGATAACCGTCTCTTAACAGATGATGACTATTTAACTAACTTCTTAGGCTGGTTTAATTCATTAAATAACTTTTTAACAATCGGGCCTCCTACCATTAGAGTTGAACAATTACGGGCACTCGTTGAAGCTGATGTTGTTACACTATTAGAACCTGGAATGGTCGTCGATACTAAAGATCATCAATTTGAAACATATAGTGCAAACCAACCAGATCAACGCTACTTAGCAACAACTCTAATTGAAGCACGCGTTCCTGCTGTTCATGCGACAACAGCAACAAGTCCTTTAATAAAACAGTTACTCGATACAAAAATCGCCAATCCTTTAATTTTAAATCCAACTAAAGGTGATTCTGTTATAGATGGCGCAGTCAACGTTGACCCTGTCAGCAATTTATTACTAGATGAGCATAAGACACCGCAACCTGGTTTATACTTCTGGGGTGTTCCGACTGATGGTGTTCATTGGCTAACAGCTGCAAGTCCAAGACCTTTTGTAAATGATGTTAGTTTACGCACAGCTAATGATATTGTTAAAGCTATTTTTACAGAAGAGTCACATAAATAATAATTAAAAAAGTGAATCATACCCTATATTGAGAATAGAGTATGACTCACTTTTTTAATATCTTTTACCTATTAAATTGACGTTAATTAATCCTAAAATAATAATTTTCTACTTGAGGATAACATTATATTCTAAATCATGATAAAATCATTAACTAGATATCCATCAACATTTCTTTATTAATTATGCTACTTAAATCAAAGGAGAAAAATGATAAAATCAATTATGCACGATGAAATATTTCTCGCACAAAAAGCTGAGATTGCAACTAAAAATGATGGCTCAATCGTAACCGATTTATTAGATACATTAGAAGCAAATAAAGAGGTTTGTGTTGGAATGGCTGCCAATATGATTGGTGTGAATAAACGAATTATCGTTTGCCAATTTGGTAATCTAAATGTTCCCTTTATTAATCCTAAGATTACAAAAAAATCTGGACGTTACAACGTCAATGAAGGTTGCCTTTCGTTGACTGGCGAACGTCCAGCACAACGATATGATTCCATTACAGTTGATTATTTAGACAAATCATTTCAACCACAAACCCAAAAGTTTTCAGGTTGGATGGCACAAATCATTCAACACGAAGTCGATCATTGTGAAGGTATTATCATCTAAATGAAAAAATCTCGAGAAAATAAATTCTCGAGATTTTTTTATTATTTAAATTTAAGCTTGAGCAGTTGGATAAATCGTAAATTCATTAACATTAACTTCTTCTGGTTGATCAATGGCAAACTTAACCACGCGTGCAATTGCGACCGGATCAATTCCAACTTGTTCATAAAATGACGACATCCCTGAAAGGGTTTGTTCATCCGTAATAGTATTTAATAATTCTGTGTTAATTGCTGCTGGATATAAGGTTGATGTTCTTATATTTGTTTTTTCCATAGCACTTTCTGTCCTTAGAACTTCCATTAAATTACGGACAGCAAATTTTGTTGCGCCATAAACACCTGCATCTGGGAATGATTTAATGCCTGCAACAGATGATGTTGTAATAACATGTCCATGTTTTTGTTCAATAAATATAGGCAACACTGCAGCAATTCCGTTCAATACACCTTTGATATTGATATCAATCATATCATCCCATTCATCCGTTTTTAAAGCCGATAAGGGCGAGTTAGGCATGATTCCAGCATTATTGAATATAACATCTATCCCACCAAAAGTTTCTTGTGCTAAAGTAACTAAATTCTTAACGTCACTTGCCTTAGTGACATCAGTAACGGCATATGTTGCCTGACCACCATTCTTTTTAATTTCTTCAACAATCTTTGCTAACTTAGCTTCACGACGAGCACCTAAAACGACTTTAGCCCCACCTTCAGCTAACATTCTGGCCGTTGCTTCACCAATACCACTTGATGCTCCTGTAATAACAACAACTTTATTTTCTACTGACATATCATTATCCTCCAATTTAATTAGTATGTTTACATTACTCTTTAAAGTGCACTCTAAGTCAACAAAAAAAGACTCATTTTTATACAAAATAAAAGTGAGTCTCTAGTACCTATTTATTTAAACGGTAAGCAGCGTGATATAAAGGGCCTACGTATTCATTAAATGCAAAACCTGATTTAATTCCAGCAGTTACAAAATCTTTTGCTTTATAGACAGCTTCTTTAACTGACAATCCGTTTGCAAGGCCCGCAGTTATGGCCGCTGCAAATGTACATCCTGCTCCATGATTATAAGCAGGCGTTATCTTTTCAGTTTCTAAAACCTCAAATTGAGTTCCATCATAAAATAAATCAAGCGCCTTTTCACCCTTAAGAGCTTTACCGCCTTTAACAACGACATTTTTTGCACCTAACTCATGAATCTTAATAGCTGCTTGTTTCATGTCGTCAAGTGATTTCAAAGTTCCCATTCCAGATAAAACACCAGCTTCAAACAAATTAGGCGTTGTGACTGTCGCAATTGGGATCAATAAATCACGGATAGCATCAGCTGCTTCTGGATTTAATACTTCATCTTCACCTTTACAAACCATAACAGGATCAATCACAACATTCTTAATCTCTTTTTCTAAAATGCTTTCACGAGCTACTTCTGTAATTGCAACACTACCAAGCATCCCTGTTTTCATTGCAGCAATATCTCCGCCGGCACCTGTCGTTTTCAACTGTGCTTTTACTAATTCAGCATCCATAACAGTTACGTTATGTGCCCATCCAGCATCTGGATTCATGGTAACAATTGAAGTTAGCGCAACCATACCATAAGTTCCAAACTCTTCAAATGTTTTCAAATCTGCTTCCATACCAGCGCCACCACTTGCGTCGCTACCAGCAATTGTTAAAACCTTAGGAATTATTTTCGTCATTACTAATCTCCCTTTTATTGGATGATTTATTTTTAAATTAATATTATTTTATCATACGCCTTGTTATAAACAGCGATACTATTAGGAGTCTTACGCTTCAGAAATATATCGGTATCATTAAAGAGCCACTCAAAATTTTAAATGACAGCTTTCACTTCTTATAAACCTAATGACATAAAAAAAGTTTTTTTATTTATCTAATTTTTGATCGACACTTTTTGTTTCTCTTAATAAAAAGACTGCTGCTAGAATTCCAATAATCATAATGACCAATGATGTTAAAACAACTTGAATCATGCCTTTATCAAAAGCTGTTAAAACAATCTTTTGAACTTTATCAGCATAAGGAGTCGCTATTATTTTTTGACTCCACGCAACCATATGTCCAGAAAATGCTCCTGCATTTACTAAGGCTTGCTGAATACCCGTTGCAGCTACACTAGGAATATGACTATCACTAAAACCAGTGCTCAAACTTGATTCATATGCTTTAGTTTGTGCTAAACCAAGAATTACAACGCCTACTGTTATTCCAATTTGACGAAAAACATTCAATAAACCAGATGCCATGCCAATTTCTTTTGGATTAATATTATCCATAGCAGCAGTATTAATCATCGGATTAATAATAGCGTTACCCAATCCAGTTAATACAAGAAGCGGAAGTAATTGCATGTAGGTAAAGTCCGTTGTTGTTACCTGGCTAAACGTAAATAAACCAAGTGAGGCAACGATAAATCCAAGTGAAATCATCCACTTTTTACCAAACTTGTATCCTAGAACTCCTGTAAAAGGACCTAAGACAAGCGACCATAAACTCATAGGTAGTTGATGTAATCCCGTGGAAAAGGCTGAATATCCCATATAATTTTGCATTAAACTTGTTTGATAAGCGGCTAACGCAAAGATACCAGCACCAAGTGCAAATGCAAGAATTACAACACCAACAAAATGACGATTTGTTAATAATGTTAAATTCATCATTGGCGATTTAACTTTTAACTCTACAAAAACAAAGGCAGTTAAGATTAAAATTGATGCAATTAACCATCCCATAACATGCATATCAGTCCAAGCCCAATGCATATGTTGTTCTTTTTGAATTAAGCCATAAATACCAGCAAATAATCCAACTGCTGAAAGAATCATTCCTATAAAATCAATCGATTCCCCAGCGCCATATGCAGGTGTTTCTTTAACATTTCTAATAACCAAATAAATCGCAATGATACCGACCGGTAGATTAACAAAGAAAATTGAAGGCCAACCAAAGTTCTCAACTAAAAATCCACCAACTAAAGGTCCGATTGCTGTTGAGAATCCAATAACTGATCCTAAAATACCAAGTGCTGTCCCACGTTCTCGGCCTTCAAAGTTAGACGCAACTAACGCCATTGATAAACTCATCATTCCTGAACCACCAATTGCTTGAACTGCTCGACCAAAATCAAGAACTAATAAGTTTGGTGCAAGCCCATTTACAACAGATGCAATCGTAAACAAAATTGTACTAGCGATGAAGACTTTTTTTCGTCCAAACATATCACCTAATTTTGAAACAATTAATAAACTGACTGCATACATTAACGTATATGCATTTAATATCCATTGTAAATCACTAAATGTTGTTTTAAAATCAACTGCCATACTTGGTAAAGCAACATTTACAACAGTAACATCTAAAAGGCCCATAAAAACACCTAAACTCATAGCGAACAATGCTACCCAACGATTTGTTGCTTTTTTCATTTTTTATTCTCCTTTTGTATATCTTTAATTTGCTCCACTACACCAATATAATTCATACCACATATTTTAAAGCAATAAGTTTCATTCCATTTAGAATCATGGACGACCATTTTTCCAATACCAATCGTAACTTATATCCTGACATATTACGACTCATTAGTACTGTTAAAATTAATAATCTATACATATCACTTTAGCGTCTTTCTTCGAAGTCCTTTTAGAAATCACTATTAGACTCATATAAGTATAGTTTTTTTAGCCCTATTTGCAAGTTTTTTGTAAAGCTAATATTTTGCCAATATACCTTAATCATGATAAGTTTTACTTATAATAAGTAAATAAAAAGGAGATTTTATAATGGCAAAATTAACAGAAGATATGAAAAAAATGATTCCTGAACAACTTAATTTTCTTTCAACCGTAGATGAAAATGGGTTCCCACAAGTTGGTCCTAAAGGATCAATGCGTGTTTTTGATGATACGCATTTGATTTATAATGAAGAAACAGCTAAACATGCATTACACAATCTTCAAAATAATGGCCGTGCAGCTGTTGCTGTTATAGATCGTCCTAATCTAAAAGGCTTCCGGTTTGAAGGCACAGCACATTTAATTGATTCCGGTAAAATTTTTGACGATGCTGTTAAATTTGGTGAAGAACGCCATTTACCAAAAATGTACTATGCTGTCATCATTGATGTTGAACGTATTTACAAATTAGATGCTGGCCCAACTGCTGGTGATTTAATTGCTGATTAAATATTAAGACAAAAGGACTAAATCCCGTAAATGGGATTTAGTCCTTTTGTCTTATTTTTGAGCTAATTGTTCTAAAATAGCTAATCCAACACCATCTTCATCATTCTTTTTTGCATGATGATTAGAAATATCTTTATTAATTTGATGACCATTCTCCATTGCATAACTGATACCTGCAGCTTTTAACATCGATATATCATTCAAATTATCGCCAATTGCCATCACTTCTGACATAGGAATACCCATACTATCAGCAAATTTTTTCAACGCAATCCCTTTTTGTGCATTAACATGATTAACTTCAAGATTATTATCCCCTGAAGAAGTCACAATGAGTGTTTCATTTTCTTCAATTTTATTTTTTAAAACAGATAAGTCATCTGATTCATCCGTTTTTCGAATAAGAAATTTAAACAAATCTATTTCAGAATCATCAATAATTTCACTGTAATCGTCTATATAATGAATAGGATTTAAGTTTAATTTGATAACCGCTTCATCATATTTAAGAGGATCATCTGAATAAACACCTTTTGACGTCATAACTTTGAAAAAGGCATGTTCATTCTTCAAAAATTTAATGAGTTTTTGTGCCTCTTTTTTTGATATTGGAAAACTATTAATTTGTTTGCCTTCCTCAGTTACCGTAGCGCCCCCATTATAATTAATCATCGGTGCACTAATACCTGCTGCGTCAATTAAGGGTTTTACCTCATCATAACTTCGTCCAGTGGCAACAACAAAAGTCACTCCCATTTCTTGAGCCTTCTTAATAGCCGCTGCGTTACCCTTCGAAATACTATTTTCATTATTTAATAACGTGCCGTCCATATCTGATGCGATAATTTTAATCATACTTACTAGACACTCCTCTGATTTCAGTTTAGTAGCAACTTAAGCATAGCATGCCACCTAAATAGTGTAAACGTTAACATCTAGACAAAATTAAAAAAGACTACTAATCTATAGTAATCTTTTCTAATTTATGTTTCCTAACCTAACTAATTTAATTATCGATTGTTATGCTAATTCCCGTTAATCTATTTGAGAATATTGATAATTTACTTGCATAACTTGGATGATCATTATTAGCTTGAACAACTTGTTTAAGTGTACCAAAGTCATCCGTAATAATACCATCAACGTTCATAAATAACATCTTTTGCATAATCGTTTCATCATTTACAGTCCAAGCATAGACATCCTGGTTCTTATCATGTGCCTTGCTCACAAATGAGTCATCTAGAGTTGTAGCTTCCATAGTGTACGCATTTGCTGGTGTTTCTGGAAATGATATATTATATGGAATAATAAAACTGATATAAAGCTTTGGTGCTTGTTTTTTTACTTGTGAAACAACATCATAACTTAAAGAATGAATTCGATCCTTATCAGCTAATAGTCTTTTTTGATATTTTTTAACAAAGTTTTTAGTCATATTGGGACTATCTTGCGGAGATACTTTGATTTCAACTAATAATTTTTGATGATTCTTCTCTGCTGCCTTTAAATATTCATCGAAACTTGGAATTTTAGCTGAATAACCATTTTCACGAACAGTTAATGCTGTTAACTCGGATAATGTTAAATCATGTACTGTCCGATTAACATTCGCTAAATTTTCCAAATTTGGATCATGCATAACAACAAATTTATGGTCTTTTGTTTCTTGAATATCCATTTCGATGTAATCAGGTTTCTCTTTAGCTGTTTTTTCTAAGGCAGGAATGGTATTTTGTACACCATTTCCATCATCAACTCCACGGTGAGAAATAAGAACTGGATAGTCATTTAGCATCCCCTTTAAGTAAACATAATTATAAATAGAAGCTGTCCCTGCAACTAGTATCAGGAGAACAACGACACTAACTTTCTGTAATTTAATAAAGCGTTTCTCTTTATAGAATGTTTCTTGAACGGGTTTCAAATGCGGTTGTTGTTCTTCAAAAACATCTAGCGCAATACCTAACAACATAGTCACACTTAAAGCTAATACGATTTGTCCTAAAATTTCCAAAATAAACAGATTAAACATCACAATCATAAATGCTTGATTTTGAAAATGATTATCTACATAGTTCTGAATTAGGAACAAACTAATTTGAACAATTCCTGATATAAAAGCTATAGAAGCCGTAATTACTAATCCTTTTGTGACGGTTATCCAAAATTTGCCACGTCCAGCTTCCCAACTTTGTTTAATTAAATGACCGATTCTTTTTTCTGAACTAAACAACATAGTTGGAATAAAACTAATTAATCGGATAGAGAAGAAAAATGCTACACCATAGACTAAAAGTATTGGGCCCCAGATAGCTGGACTTGTCCACATATCTTGAAGAATAAAATCTGGAATAGTCACCTTATTTAATAAAGTAGATGTAAATAAGACTTGTCCAAATGGTAAAATTAAAACGAAGTAAAAAATAACGAGCAACGCTGTTAAAGGACGTAACTCTAAAACGTCATGAATTGATTGTTTTAATAATGACTTAAATTCAATTTTTAAATCATAACGAATAGCTTGAATACCCCTGATCATGAAAGACATTTGAATATAAACAATACTTAATATAACTAATATAACAAGGATAAACTCAATTAATAATATAGGTTTATCCTCAATAACCGAAATAATGTTAGTATAGGTTAAATATTCGACTTGGTTACTACTAAGTATCTGGCTTACCACCCAAGTTAAGATTGGTTGTACCACTGCAGATAAAATATAATTAGTAACAACTACTAAAATAAAATACAATTTCCAGTGTTGAAAAAATTCCTTATAACTTTGATTTAAAAAATGAAATGTTCTACGCATATTTTCCCCCAATTAAATATTTAATATGTACTTTATACTATCATAGCCTTACCTTTTTTTACATTTATTGACTTTATCCGCGTAAAAATTGAATCTTACTACCTTAGCGTGGTAAATTAGATAGTATCGTTTCTCATAAAAGGAGTTCATCATGTTAAAACATAAAAAAGGTTGGTTTATCTTATTATTCTTAGTCCTAATCGTCTCTATTGGTTCATTATTCTTTTTCATTCAAAATTCTCACTCCGTTTCCAATACTAATCACCAAAAAAATAGCTCTAAAAAGGTAAGTTCATCTTTACCCAAGAAAACTATTAAGAAAAATAAGCTCATTTCAAATACTAAAATAGACAGTTCGCATTGGAAATCATTTAAGGGCCAGACCGAATTTCCAATTTTAATGTATCATAGTATTTCTGTTGGAAATTCACTTCGTATTCCTGAAGCACAATTTGCCCATCAAATGCAGTGGCTTAAAAAAAATGGTTACTACACGTTATCACCTGCTGAAGCTATCGAAGTTTTTAAAACACATAAAAAACCTGCTAATAAAATTGTTTGGATTACTTTTGATGATGGTTACAAGGATAACTATGAAAAAGCTTATCCTGCTCTCAAAAAATATCATCAAAAAGCAACCATCAACTATATTACAAGCCACTTTGGCCACATAAACAAACTAACTATGCCACAAATGAACGAGATGCGAAAATCAGGTTTAGTAAGTATTCAAAGTCATACTGTCCATCATGAGGAACTTAATCAGATGACCGATGCACAACAAACTTTTGAATTTAAGAATTCGAAAAAATGGCTAAACAATAAATTTCATCAAGAGACATCAATTATTTGTTATCCAGTTGGTCGCTTCAATAACCAGACCGCTAAACTTGCTAAAGATGCAGGCTACAAACTTGGTCTAACGACATTACCAGGACTCGCTAATGAAAGCCAAGGACTATTCACCTTGCATCGTGTCCGTATCTCACCCGATTTATCAGATATTTCTTACAAGTATCTTTTAGAACACGGCATGTAAACAACACAAAAAAAAGGAATAAATCGCTGTTTGATTACAGTGATTTATTCCTTTTTTTTGTTAAACATTTTAATACACCGAAAGAATTATTTAATTAAGCTTAGTTCTAACCCTAATGCTTCTGCGACACGTGTTCCGTATTCCTTATCAGCTTGATAAAACTGTTTAGTTTCACGAATCTTTATCTCAATATCTTTAACTTGTCCCAGATTTAATTTAATATTTTCAATTAAACGTGCTTTTTCATCAGTAGGTAACAATCGATATAATTTACCGGCAGCAGTATAATAATCCTCATTTACTGAATAGTTGCCTACTTTTCCATCCAATGTATCACCATGAACTTCTGCATGGCGATTTTCTTCAGGTCCACCTAAACTGTTGGGCTCATAGTTAACATCACCGTTCTGATTTTGCGCCATTAAACCATCTCGTTCATAATTATGAACCTCATTTTTAGGACGGTTAGTTGCCAATTGTTCATAGTTAGCACCTAATCTATATCTTGCAGCATCTTTATAACCAAATAAGCGTCCTTGGAGTAATTTATCTGGTGAGGCTTCAATTCCTGGAACGAAGTTAGCTGGTGAAAATGCTAATTCTTCAATATCTTCAAAATTATTTTTTGGATTTTCATCTAAAACCATTTGGCCAATTTCAATTAATGGATAGTCCTTTTGCGAAATAACTTTCGTAACATCAAAGATATCTTGCGGATAGGCTAATCCTGCTTTGTAAGGCACAATTTGTACGGCTACTGTCCAACTGGGGTAATCTTGATCCTCAATCGCATTATACAAATCATTTTGTAAGTAATCAGAATCTTTTCCTCTTAATTCTTCAGCAACCTCATTACTTAAATTATGAACACCTTGGTTTGTTTTGAAATGATATTTAACCCAAAATTGTTCACCTTGCTTGTTTACCCATTTAAAAGTATGACTTCCATAACCGTGCATCATTCGGTAACTAGCAGGGATCCCACGATCACTCATAAGCATTGTTACTTGGTGAACTGTTTCAGGTGATAACGACCAGAAATCCCACTGCATATCCTGACTTCTAGCATGCGTTTTTGGGTCACGCTTTTGGGAATGTATAAAATCTGGGAATTTCAAAGCATCATTAATAAAGAAAACGGGCGTATTATTACCCACAATATCGTAGTTACCTTCATCTGTATAAAATCTTACTGCAAATCCTCGTACATCTCGATAAGTATCCGGATAACCTGCCTCACCAGCTACTTGTGAAAAACGGGTTATGACTGGCGTTTTCTTGCCCAAACCATTGAAAAGACCTGCCATAGTATAATCACTCATATCTCTAGTTAATTCAAAATAGCCTTTAGCCCCTGCCCCTTTTGCATGGACCACTCTTTCTGGAATACGTTCTCGATTAAAATGTGCCAATTTTTCTAGTAATTGGTAATCTTGAACTAAAACCGGTCCACGAGCCCCAGCTGTTTGTGAATTTTGATTATTCGCCCATGTTTGACCTTCATTTGTTGTTAAATCCCCCATGATGATTCCTCCTATTATCTTATTTATAAGTCCAATCCTAGCACCTAAACTGATAATTACAATTATTTTGACTTTTATAACTTGAATCGGAAAGTAGGTTTTAAATATCATAGTGAGTTCTAGTTAATGTTTATTTTTTTATCATTTTATGACATTTTAAATCAAATAATAACAAAAAGCCTTGATAACATAGTATTGTTATCAAGGTTTTAAAATTAATTTTATCTAGTTTTTTAAGAAAACTGTTACAGAAGCCGCAATTACAATTAGTATAAGACCAATAATAATAACTAACCATTCTTTACCCGTTTTTTTAGTGCGCATAACGACAATTCCTGAAATCGTTGCTCCAACAATTGAAACTTGTGAAAGGACGAATCCAGTTGCCAATCCAAGCATTGCAGGTTGAGCTGAAACTAAATAACCCAATGCTGCCATTGCAAAGAAGAAACCAGAAAAAATTTGTTTGTACGTAACACTTTGTGTAAAAATGTTATTTTTATTTTTCGTTAATTCATAAATTCCAAGAATTAATCCAAATGCTGCCATCCCGATAGCTTGTGCTAAAAACATATGCATACCATCAGTATTTTTAGTATATTGTGGAAGGATACCATATAATGAATAACCAACTTGGGCAATCAATAAGACACCAACTGCCTTTGTAAGTAGTTCTTTATTTCCAGCTGATTTCTTTTCTTGATAAGTTGTCATATAAGCTCCAACCAAGATAACAAATACAGCGATGAATCCATATAATTTTGATGAAACTGGACCCCAGTTACCAAGCATTACAACACCCCAAACTACATTTGCTGTAATTTGGAAAGCTGTTGAGATTGGCATTGCTTTAGCAGAACCTAAAGCATTTCCATCCTGATCTTTCATCCCAAAAGCCATAATAGTTAAAACATTTCCAAAGGCCCAAGCTGCCCCTGAGAAAAATGCTAACCAAAAATTAGAACCTTGTAACATGGGCATTCCCATGACTAATGAAAGGACGATTGCAACAATCAAAGTTCCCCATGTTGCTCCAAAAATACCTTGAACTGGTTTACCGCCAAAATATGATACTAAAGTTGGATATGCACTCCAACCAATAATTGCTAAAAGTGAGAAAAATAATCCTAACATATTCATTTTTATATCATCCTATCCTTATATTAATAACTATTTAATTGCTTCGCCTTCAAAATCAACATTTGATTCCAAAACGATATTTGAAAATGGTGTGATTTCACCTGTTCGTACTGTAGCAATATTATTATCATCACGACTCATCGATTTCAATTCATCATGTGAAATGAAAACAACTTCAACATCATCATCTAATAAAGCCTTGATAGCAGCATATTGTTCAGGATTAACCGTTTTAATTTCTTCAGCTAAAAAAGCTTTTTGAATTTTCATTTCAGAAAGTGTTGCAGCTAAAACATCAATAAATAATGGTAATCCACGTACGATTGAAAGATCAATTTTACGTCCATCATCCTTAATTGGTAGGCCTGAGTCACCAATTGTTAACCATTGTGTATGTCCAATTTCAGAAATAGCATTTGATAATTTTGTATTCAAAAGATTAGTTTTACGCATAATTTATCTCCCATTCAACAATTTAAATTTATTTATTAGCATCCAAAACAGCTAATACAGCAGATTCAGTTGGAATACTTGGTTGTGCACCAGCATGTGACACCGTTACAGATGAAGCAGCTGATCCATAACGCATAGCTTCAGCTAAATTATCTAAATTAGCATGTAAACGTGTTGCTGTAGCACCAATAAAAGTATCGCCGGCAGCAGTTGTATCAACAGCCTTAACCTTAAATGCTGGAACGACTCCTTCTTCACCATTATCACGCATGTAGAAAGAACCTTCTGAGCCAATTGTAATGATTACGGTATTAATTCCACGTTCAAAATAGTACGCAGCATTGTGTATCATTGAATGTTCATCAGTCACTTCTATCCCAGTCAATAAGAATGTTTCATGTTCATTTGGTGTAATAATATCAGTTAATTCTAATAATTCAGCTGGTAGTCCACCATTTTCAGGCATTGGAGCTGGGTTCAAAATTGTTTTAACACCATGTTCGCGTGCAATCTTGAAACCTTCAATAACTGATTCTGTTGGAATTTCTAATTGCGCAATCAAAAAATCTGATTCAGCAATGGCAGCTTCATGTGCGCGTACATCAGCTGGTGTCATATCAGCATTAGCGCCACCATAAATATGGATAATATTATCGCCTGTTTCGGCTGAAACAGTAATATAAGCTTGTCCAGTTTCTTCAGTATCTGAAACAATCACATGTTCAGTGCTTAAGTTTTCAACATTCATATTCTTTGAGGTATCAAATTCTTTACCAACTTTTGTAATCATGTTAGTCTTTGCACCAGAACGTGCAGCGGCAACACCTTGGTTCAATCCTTTTCCACCCATTGCTTCAACTTGATGATTTGGTGTGTGTAAAGTTTCGCCGCTAGTTGCGAAACGGGGTACAGAAACAACCTTATCAATATTAGTTGAGCCCAAAACAGTAATAACTTTTGCCATAACGTTTCTCCTTCATTTCTTTGATATATTTATCAAATAGAATGTGTATTCGATTACATCAATATAATACATATTATTTGCTTTGGCAAGCGCTTTCTGGTTTTAACTGCTAAAACTACCGACTTTTTCGCCAATTATTGACTAATACAAAAAAACCTGATGACATAAAATTGTCATCAGGTTTTTTATTAATATTAAAGTTTAATTTTGCTTACGATGTTTAATTTGTCATCAAGATCGTAAACAACTGGTTCGCCAGTTGCCATTTCAACGCCCATGATGTCTGCATCAGAGATGTTTTCAATGTATTTTGTAAGGGCACGTAATGAGTTACCATGTGCAGCAACGATTACATTTTTGCCTTCAAGTAATTTAGGAGCGATTTCGTCTTCCCAGAAAGGAATAACACGTTCCAAAGTAACTTTTAAGTTTTCGCCACCTGGGATAGCTTTAGGATCTAAATCAGCATAACGACGATCGTTAGCTGCTGAACCTTCATCAGTTGCGCTTAAAAGTGGAGGTAATGTATCGTATGAACGACGCCATACAAGAACTTGATCTTCACCGAATTGTTCTGCTGCTTCGGCTTTGTTTTGGCCTTGTAATGCACCATAATGACGTTCATTTAAGCGCCATGATTTGATTTCAGGAACCCATAATTGGTCTGAACCTTCAAGTGCGTAATGTAATGTTTTAATAGCACGTGTTAAAACAGATGTATAAGCTTGATCAAATTCGATTCCAGCTTCTTTAATCTTTTTACCAGCTGCTTGTGCTTCAGCAACGCCTTGTTCGCTCAAGTTAACATCTACCCAACCTGTGAAAAGGTTAGATAAGTTCCATTCACTTTGTCCGTGACGAATAAATACTAATTTTGCCATAAGATAAAATCCTCTTTTTCTATTTTTAGTTTACTGGTTTATTTTACACTGAAATGAAATAAATTAATAGTCTAATTTAAGCGATTTAGCTTTGCACTTTTGAGTCCCTTTAACAACTGATCAACAGCTGTTTGAACCGTTCCTAAATCAGTTGCCAAATTCATTCGAATAAAGCCTGGCGTTTCTTCACTAAACCATTGTCCATAATCAATAGCTAAGCCACACTCATTCTGAATAAATTCTTTCATCCGACTGGGATTTACATATGCTGAAAGGTCAATCCACATCAAGTATGTGCCTTCTAGTTCACTAATTTTAATTTCTGGAAATTTATTGACTAATTGGTGGCTGACTTCTAAATAATTGGTCCTTACGATACTCAGAATTTCATCTAACCAAACTGCTCCTGAACGATAAGCCGCCTCTCCAGCAACACATCCCATTAAACTACCCTCAGGTTTGTTCAAACGCTGTACCATTTTATCGTACTTAGCTCGTAATTGCGCGTTTGGAATAATGATATGCGAGTTTTGTAAAGCAGCTAAATTAAATGTTTTTGAGGGAGCATTAACGACAACCATATTATCTCGATAACGACCTTCGTCTATTGATAAAGCTGATACAAATGGTTTTTTTCCCACAATTAAATCTTGATGAATTTCATCCGAAATTACCATCACTTTATTTTCACGACAAATTTCAAAGAGTTGTGTCAGTTCAGCTTCAGTCCAGACGCGACCAACTGGATTATGCGGTGAACAATGAATAAGTAATTTAACGTGATTAGCTTTCATATCTCGTTCAATTGCTTCAAAATCCATTTCATATTGATTATTTTCATGTTTCAAAGGTGTTCGTACGATACGTCTGTTATTATCTTCAATTGCACTATAAAAAGGGTAATATACTGGTGTTTGAACTAAGACGCTATCACCTGGTTCCGTCATTAAATCGACTAATTGATATAATGAATTTACAACCCCTGTTCCAAATCTCATCCATTCCTTATGCAGTTCAATCCCATAGCGAGATTGTTGCCAATCAAAAAAGGCATCATAATATGAATCAGGAATTGTTGAATAACCAAAAACACCATGTTGTACCCGTGCTATTAAAGCATCAGTTACGGCTTTAGGTGCTTTAAAATCCATATCTGCAACCCACAGTGGCAATAATTTATCATCGCCATATTGCTCTTTTAAACTATCCCATTTAACTGAATTTGTATTTTTTCTATTCACTCTAAAATCAGCTAAAAATTTATTTTTCTTTACCATCAGTTTGACTATCCTTCCTTATTCCTTTAATTTTACCAATCCGTCCTTTAGATCCAGGAATTGACTTCACACCCAAGATATCCAAGAAGAATGTGAAAATGGGAATTCCGACAATCAAGCCCCACGTTCCAAATAATTCTTCACTGACTAACAAGATTACAAATGTAAAGAATATAGGTAGTTCTGTCCGACTTGACATAAATTTAGGATTTAATACATATGATTCTAATAAATGAACGACCATTAACATAATTAAGATGTAAACCACATCACGTACGCCACCAACCGAATAACCAACTAAACTTAATGGAATACATGAAATTAATACCCCTGCGACTGGAATTAAACTTAATAAGAAAATTAATATTCCTAAAGGCAAGAGCTGTGGCATATGCATGAAGTACAACCCAATCACAGTAATAACTGTATTAACAGTTGCGATAAAGAATTGTGCTTCAATAACGACACCAAATGATTTAACAAATTTTTCACCAAAGAAGTAAATATCCTGGAAAAACCAACCAAAATCACTTGATAAAAAGTTTTTTGAGAAATGTGTCATCTGATCTTTTTCAATCGTATAAAAGAAGCTTAAAATAAGCGATAATAAAAATGTTGCTGCCATAAAACCAATGCTCGTTATATATTGAAATACAAGCGTAAAACTACTTTTTAATTGTGGCACAATTTGAGATTTACCAATAGATTTAAGTACCCATTCCATCACAAGATTTGTATCTTTACCTGGATGACGATAAAAATTAATCACATAATGTGCCATTGAAACTGTTTGCGAAACTAAAATAGGAAAATACTTAGTAACTGCCAAATAAAGCAGCGCGATAATTGCCAGATATACTCCTATAACAATTATTCGACTATTAATTGATGAATGTCTTTGAATAACATTTATCAATCGGACTACTAAATATGTAAATATAAAAGTTAATAGAACAATGCTAATGACATCTTTCGCAAGAAAAATAACACCCATAATTACACAAAGTACAACAAATCTACGTAACTTAATATTTTCAATAAAACTTTGCCAAATTTCCAATAGACACACTCCTTTAACTATAGTCTTCATTGTACAAAATATTTACTAAAATGTCTGTAATTCTTACCTTTTTGTTCTAAAATAATTATCTCTCCGGAAAGTTGACGACTTGTCGTCTATTAAAACTTATGGTTAACTATGAAGATTGACTCTACGAAAGGAGTACTCTTGTATGGCTGAATTAATTTACAAACAACTGATTAGTAAACTTAAAAAAAGAATCGCTGCAGATGAATTTCCCGACATGAAACTCCCTGATGAACGTAGTTTGAGTGAAACTTATAAAATTAGTCGTAGTTCAGTAAAACGAGCTCTTAGCCAAATGGCTAACGACGGTATTATTTTTAAAAAACGCGGTTCCGGCACCTTCATTAATCCCTTATATTTAAAAAATAAAACCGTTTTTAATTATGAAGGCTCTAACTTAGGTGTTACAGACGGATTTGAAATGAATGGTAAAAGCCCTAAAGTTAAAGTACTAAGTTTTGAAGTTATTGCGCCCTCAGAAGATTTACAACGCAATCTTTTCTTAGACACAGATGATTTTGTCTACAAGATTGTTCGCTTACGTTTATTTGAAAAAACGCCTTTTATGATTGAAACAGGCTATATTCCAATTAAGATTGTTCCTAATTTATCTCAAACAATTGTTAAAGGATCAATTTTTAATTATTTGGAGGATATTCAGAATCAATCAGTTACTAAATCGTCGCTTTCAATCTACGCTGAACCATCAGACGAAAATGATCAAAAACTTTTAAATTTAAAACCAACTGAACCAGTTAGTATAATGGATGGTATTTTCTTCTTAGATAATGGTACCCCATTTGAATATTCAAGTATGAGATTTCATTATAAATTTTCTAAATTTAATACTTTCATGGCCGTTAAATAGGCTATTTAACGGCTTTTTATTTACTTTTTAAAATAATTGGTACGTTCCAATGAATTAAATGATTGACTTTTATTTAATGTTTGTTATTATGAACATATAGAAAGCGCTATAACTTTAGCAAATAAAACATATAGGAGTGTGTAACTATGACAGAAACTGATTTTTCATCTAAATCATATTTAGATAAAGTTGATGCTTGGTGGCGTGCAGCAAACTACCTTTCAGTTGGACAACTTTATTTAAAACAAAATCCATTATTACAAACTGAAGTCGTACCTGAAGACATCAAAGTTAACCCTATTGGTCATTGGGGAACAATCTCAGGCCAAAACTTTATTTACGCTCATTTAAACCGTGCAATTAATAAATATAACTTAAACATGTTCTATATTGAAGGACCTGGTCATGGTGGCCAAGTTATGGTTTCTAATGCTTACCTTGATGGTAGTTATACAGAAATCTACCCAACAATCACTGAAGACTTAACTGGTATGCAAAAATTGTTCAAACAATTTTCATTCCCAGGTGGTGTCGCTTCTCATGCTGCTCCTGAAACACCAGGATCAATCCATGAAGGTGGCGAATTAGGTTATTCATTATCTCATGCCGCTGGTGCTATTCTTGATAACCCTGACGTAATTGCTGCTACAGTAATTGGTGATGGTGAATCAGAAACTGGACCATTAGCAGCAAGTTGGTTCTCAAATGTCTTCATTAACCCAGTTAATGATGGTGCTGTATTACCAATCCTTGATATGAATGGTTTCAAAATCTCAAATCCTACAATTTTATCACGTAAATCTGATGCAGATTTAACAAAATACTTTGAAGGTATGGGTTGGGATCCAATTTTCGTTGAAGGAACTGATCCTGAGATCATCCATCCTGAAATGGCTAAAAAAATGGATCTTGCTATCGAAAAAATTAAAGCAATCCAAACTGAAGCTCGCAAACACCCAGCTGAAGAAGCAACAATGCCTAAATGGCCTGTTATGATTGTTCGTACACCAAAAGGCTGGACTGGTCCAGAAGTCTGGAACAACGAACCAATCGAAGGCTCATTCCGTGCTCATCAAGTTCCAATTCCTGTAGACCAACGTCACATGGAACATGTTGATGCTCTTGTTAAATGGATGAAATCATACCGTCCAGAAGAATTATTTACAAAAGACGGTCAATTAATTCCTGAACTAAAAGAAATGGCACCTAAAGGCAACCAACGTATGGCAATGAACCCTATTACTAACGGTGGTATTAATCCTCAAAAATTAGTTATGCCTGATTGGAAGAAAAATGCTGTTGATACATCAACTCCAGGTGCTGTTACAGCACAAGATATGATTATTTTCGGTGACTTCGCTCGTGATATTATTGAAGAAAACCCTAAAAACTTCCGTATCTTCGGACCAGATGAAACAAAATCAAACCGTTTGAATGCTATCTTTGAAGCTACTAACCGTCAATGGTTAGAACCAATCAAAGAAGGTAACGACGAATGGCAAAGTCCTGTAGGCCGTGTTCTTGATTCACAATTATCAGAACATCAAGCTGAAGGTTGGATGGAAGGTTATGTCTTAACTGGACGTCATGGTTTCTTCGCTAGTTATGAATCATTCTTACGTGTCGTTGATTCAATGTTGACACAACATTTCAAGTGGTTACGTAAAGCCAAAGAACAAACATGGCGTAAACAATACCCATCATTGAATGTTATTGCAACATCAACTGTATTCCAACAAGATCACAATGGTTATACTCATCAAGATCCAGGTATGCTTGGTCATTTAGCTGATAAGAAACCTGAATTTATCCGTGAATATACACCTGCTGATTCTAACAGTTTATTAGCTGTTATGAATAAGACTCTTCAAAGTGAAGAACTTATTAACTTAATCGTTTCAAGTAAACAACCACGTCCTCAATTCTACTCAGCTGATGAAGCTCAAGAACTTGTTGACAATGGTTTGAAAGTTATCGATTGGGCAAGTACTGCTAAGGGCGATGATGCTGATCTTGTTATTGCTGCTGCTGGTTCAGAACCTAACTTAGAAGCTTTAGCTGCTGTTAGTCTTTTAAACTCAGCATTCCCAGAATTGAAGATTCGTTTCATCAATATTGTAGATATCTTAAAATTACGTCATCCTAAGATTGACCCTCGTGGTTTCTCTGATGAAGAATTTGACGGTTACTTTACAACTGATAAACCAGTCGTATTCGCATTCCATGGTTTCGAAGCTATGGTTCGTGACATCTTCTATGATCGTCATAACCACAATGTTTCAATCCATGGTTACCGTGAAAATGGTGATATCACTACACCATTCGATATGCGTGTCTTGAACCAAATGGATCGTTACAACCTTGCTAAAGATGCTGTCTTACAAGCTGGCAACTTAGGCGCTGCAGGCGATAAATTTGTTAAAGAAATGGAAGCTATGGTTGCTAAACATGAATCATACATCCGTGAAAATGGTGATGATCTTCCAGAAGTTAATAACTGGAAATGGACTCCACTAAAATAGTAAAACTTTAAACGAAAAGAGAACCGCAATTGCGGTTCTCTTTTCGTTATCATTAAAAATCATTCTTTTGTGAGCTGTCCATCTCGCATAAAAAATGTTTGGTCTGTATATGCCAAGACATCTTCATCATGTGAAACCATAATAATCGTTTGTCCCGTCTTTTTAGTAATATCGGCTAGCTGGGCTGCAACTTGCTTCGCTCTTTTGCTATCTAAGCTTGCCGTTGGCTCATCAGCAAAGATGAGCTCCGGTTGCCCAAATAATGCTCTAGCGATTGCAACGCGTTGTCTTTGACCACCTGAAAGACTAGCAGGATATTGATTTCTTTGGTCCCATACACCTAAGTCACGTAACATCATTTCGGGATTACGACTTTCTTTTTTAGTTTTCATTTTATTGACTAATTCAAATTGTTCTAAAACGGTTAAAAATGGGACTAAATTAGACCCTTGTAAAATAAACCCAAATTCATTAAATCGTAACCTAGTTCGCTCTTTTTCGCTTAATTGTCCGATCTCTTGATCTTTAAAATAAATTGTTCCATCGGTTAATCCTTGTAATCCACCCATAATGGTCAGCAACGTTGTTTTTCCAGATCCTGATGGACCTGTCAAGCCAATAAACGTCCCTTTCTCAACAACTAAATCAATATTATCAAGAGCCAACTTTTTATTATCACCTTTTCCAAATGTTTTAGAAACATCAGATAATTGCATTAAACTCATTTAGACACCTCCAATTGCATCAAGTGGATCAACACGTAATATTTTAAAAATGGAGAATAGTGATCCTAGAATGATCATCAATAATAAGATAACCGAAAATCCTACGACTAAGAAGACATTATTTAAAAATGGGACGGCAGCTGGTAACGATAGCGCTGTTGCCACATCTGCAATAATACCCAATCCAATTCCTAGTAAACCTAGTAATGACGACTCCCAAATTAAGCTTTTAACCAAAGTCCCACTAGAAACTCCTTGTGCACGTAACACGCCATAAACGGCTGTTTTTTCAATGGTTAAAATATACATAAAGATACCTACGATAAACGCAATAATGACAAATAAGGCGCCAATCATTAACGTAAAGGTCTTCACTTCTGGACCATATCCCGGTATGTTGTTAATCACCTTGTCCATTGTTAATGTCGCTAATTGTTGATCTTTTTTAATTTTAGCTGAATTTTTTAAAACAACTGCATTAATTTTTTCAGTCGGATTGTCCGGGCCATAACGTAACGTTTGATAGTCAGCTAATTGTAAATAGACAACTGGTGCTGTTGTGTATTTATTACCCGTCGTTATCCCCACTACTTTATATTCTTGTTTCGCATTATTAATTTTTATTTTTTGGCCTAATTTAGTGGCATCTAATCCATTATCAACAACTACTTCGTTAACTTTCTGCGGCATTCTGCCTTGAACTAATTTAGGCTTCAAAAATTGATTAAATTGAACTCCAAAAACACTAATATTAGCTTTTGGTTCGTTTTTCCGACTAGCAACGCCCATCATTTGACCTAAATAAGCGTAGTCTGATTTTGACCCTGAAATCTTAGGAAGTGAGTCTTTTTGTATCTCGGAAGATGCCAAATTATTATTCGCATACTGACTGATAACAATGTTATCCGCATCCCAATTATCAATTGAAGACCGATTATTGTTCGCAAGCCCAAAAGCCAATCCCGTTAAAAAAAAATGAGATATGAAACTAAAAAGATGGTGAAAATAATCAGACCATACCGAAGTTTATTATATTTAATCTCTTTAACAGCTAAGTACATGTCATATTCCCCCTTATTTCTACTATATAATAACTTTGCACCAAATTAAAAGTAAACGTTTTCAGTGGAGGTTAAGAAAAAAGCATAATCCTAAAATTTAGAATCACACTCTTAAAATACTAATTTATTTGTAATCTCGCGCTGCAATAGCTTTAACACTTGTTGTTTCTTTAACAGCCTGTTTAATAATTTTTACAACATCTGAATCACTAAATGAGTTAGGGTTAACACCAGCAAATTTAATTGAGTCTCGTGCTGCCTTAATACGTGATGCTGTAATTGCTTTACCGTTACCATCTACTATGTTAGATGAACTTGTTGTATATTCATTCGAACCTGAATACGATGATGCAGCGGCTTGTTCTTCTGACGTCAACGTAGCTGACGAATTGTTTTTTATTTCTGGTATACTATACTCCGACCCATAACCACTACTTTTAGATGATGGTGTTGAACTTTTCGAACTACTTGAAGAACTGCTTGAAGAACTACTTGTTGGGTAGCCAATCGTTGCCAAATTCTTATCATTTTTTTGTTGTAAGTCTGTTGCTTTTTTCTTTAAATCTGAGTAATAATTTTTATCAATACTACTATCTTTTAAGATTTCAGTTAATTTATCGTTTGATGCTGTGTAGCTATATTCTGTATTTAAATTCATTGCTTCATTATATGTTTTTATGAATAGCGCACGTTTTTCAAGAACCGTTGTTAATTCTTTTTTCAAATTTGTTGCTCGTTTTTTAATGACTGCTGATCCATCATGATCCGCTAGCACGATGCTAATTGCATCCTTTGCTTTACTATACTGACGATCTTCAGTTTTGTTAATTACTGCCTTGTAATGTGTCACCTGTGTCTTGTAAGCTTGTGCAGTCGCATCATTTGATTTCTTTTTTAAAGCGACATCAAAATAATTTTCTGCCTCAGTATATTCTGCATCTTGAATCGCAGTTTTACCGTTCTTCATGGCTGTATTATAATTTTTATTTGCTTCTGCATGTTTCGTTAAACCGTAGCCACCAAACATACCTACTATAACAACTGCAACTAATCCCCATACCCATTTTTTCATTTTAACCACACCTCTTATCCCTATATTTATATCGCTGTTATTATATCATGGAACATCCTTCAACCGTTATTCAAAATAAGAATTTAGTCCCTGAGAGAAACTAAATTCTTATTTACTTAATTTATAATATAAGTGACAACAGCATAATAGCGCAAAGTCCAAGTACAACAGATAATCCCATTGATCTCGTACGATATGCGATTGCGAATACAACCACAGCCGCTATTAATTTTGTGACGTTATCTACGCCCACAAATTGAAAACTTGAATCAATAAAAAGGTCTTTAAAAACTAATGCTGAAAATAACGCAACGGGTACATACTTCATCCATTCATTAAACCATTCTGGGATTTCTCGAGATGAAAAAATTCGTAATGGAATAAATCGCGGTAAATATGCAACAATTGCAGATAAAATAATTAATAAAAAATGATCCATTGTTGTCATTTCCATAGTTAACTTTCCTCAGAAACTTTAGACTTTCTACTTATTGTATGTCGACTTGCTTTTGGTTTAATCGTATTTAATAATTTATTTCGTTTACCTTTTCTAACAATTTCATGTTCAATAATAAATCCAACAAAGGAAGCTAGTAAAGTTGCTACAACTAATCCCATCGTACTTTGGAACAATGACATGAAAATAATTGCTAAAATACCTGAAAGAATACTAATAATAATTGTGAGATAATTTTTAAGTTGCATGACTATCATGTAAATAAATAATGAAGTTAATGCAAATTCAACAATGCTTAAATTAATTTTTAACCCAGCACCAATTAAACTACCTGCAATATTACTCATCGTCCAAAATAATAATGAATAATGTTCAACCATCAAGGCATCTTTTGGTTTCCATTCTTTATCTGTTGCAAATTTTAAATAGTTTACTGCGTAATTTTCATCGTTTAGTGATGCCGCAAATATGTATAAAAACTTACGACTAGTTCCTCGAATGTACTGTGACAAACTAGCACCTAATAACGCATACCGTAATTCTAAGAAAAATAGCATAGTAACAATTGAAAGAATTGGCGACTGAATCGTCAACATTGATGCAATTAAAAACTGTGCACCACCTGAAAAGACAAGTATGGAAACTAATCCTGCTAATATCGTATTGAAGCCTGCTGCATGCAACAAAATACCACATGCGAGTCCAATTGGGACGTAACTCAGGCAAAGCGGCATCGCAATTTTAAGAACTGTGAGCCAGCGTTTCTCTGTTTCTTTCACGATAGTCCTCCAATAATATAAAGTTGGTTTAACGATATAAATTATAGCATACATCTGTTTCTTAATACTCATTATTTAGTAACTCTAATCAAAAAGTTATCCAATAATGATCTGTTCTGATGGAAAACGATACTTTTCATCCCGTTCTTTTTTCGAAACAAAGAATATTAACATGTATAACATCCCTACGCGTCCAACAAACATCAAAATAATAATGACCATTTTACCGATAATGCTTAATGAACTGGTAATTCCCGTTGATAATCCCGTCGTTCCAAAAGCAGAAGTTACTTCTACAATCAGCGAAATCAACGAATGATTCTCCGTAATACTTAAAATAAAGACCGCGATTAAACACATAAATATCGATAGGTTAACAACTACTACTGATTTTTGAATATCATTTTCATGAATCCTTCTATTAAAAATATTCACATTCTTATGTCCACGAATAAACGATAACAAATATAATCCTAAAATCCCAATTGTTGTTGTTCGAACACCACCACCAACTGAACTTGGACTAGCACCAATAAACATTAACATAGAAAAAATCAATAAGGTTGTCGTATTAAAATCACTAATTTGATTAATTTGTAGTCCGGCATTACGCGTTGTAATACTATAAAACATAGCTGTCATAACTCTCTCAACGAAATCCTTATGTGCAAAATAACCATTATGTTCAGATAAGAAAATTAATATTGTTCCAATAAAGAAAAATCCAATCGCAAAACTACCTGCTAATTTTGTAAATAATGAAAATCTAAATTTTTTATGTCCTGGTTTGAACCACGTAACCTTGATCCACGCTAAAATTTCAATAATAACGGGAAATCCTAAACCACCTATAAAAATTAAAATCATAATTAAAAATAAAAAGACGTAATCTTTCGAATAAGGGATAATAGATTTCCCAGTAACGTCAAATCCCGCATTTGTTAACGCAGATATTGCAATATAAAAGCCATCAAAAATTGACGCAGCTAGATGTTCAAAGCCATCACGTACATATAAATAAATTGAAAATATCACACCAAAAAAAGCTTGAATCCCTAGCATAATGCCGAAAATTGAATAAACTAAACGAACATTTCCACTTAAATGCGGTTGATTCATATCAGTTTGAATTAGCCTGCGTTGTTGCAACCCAATGCGTCGACCAGCAATTACCATAATAAACGTTGAGAGCATTGTTATACCAAAACCACCTATTTGAAAAAGCATTTCTAGTAAGATGATACCGTTATTGTTATAGACTTGCTCTAACGGAAATGTGGTTAATCCTGTAACACTAACCGTTGAGACTGCCATGAATATTGTATCAATAAATGGCACACTAGCACCAGGTTGTTTGAAGAACGGAAGGCATAATAAAATACTTGTTACTACAATCAATGCTAAATAGTAAAAGACAACAATTTGTACGGGAGAGGCCAACAAACTAGCTTTATCTAGATATTTCTGGATCCACCTATTCATTCTGACTTCCCCCTTTTAGTTTAATTTAAAAAAAGAGATTAGCGCTAAGTACGCACGCTAATCTCTAATCCTGATTATTTAATTAATTCTAATCCTGCATAACTAACAACAATTTTATGTTTTAATTCTTCAGCTGTTTCATTCTTAATAAATTCCTTATCGAATTTAATAATAGCCGAATTTTTTAGTTGTTTTTCAACGACACCAGTAAAGAACTCGTTATTTGTTTCAAAACTAACACGTGTATCAGCTGGAAATGGAATTCCTTTTTCGTTAACTTCAACATTTTTTTCATCAAAATGACTTAACATAATTTGGCCTCCTATTGTTTTAAATATTAATAGTAACAGTATACCGCTTTTTAGTTATTATTACGACCATTAGGACTAAGATTAAGAACCTCAATTTAATTAACCCATTCTAAATATATTCAATCAAAAAAATAGAGCCCGCAAAATTAATTTTGCGTAACTCTATTTAATAATCTATTTTTCTAAATCTTGTAATTTTTGATTATCATCTAATTGTGATTTACCAGCAAGTCCAACTCTTTGAAGAATTTGCATAGCAACCCATAATAGAACTAATGAAACGATAGCGAAGATTGCAAGAACAAATACGCTCATGCCAATTTGTCCACTAACCATTCCAGAAGTTAATGACTCACGGAACCCTAAGGTTGAGTATGTCATTGGTAAGAATGGATGGATGGCATTAAAAAAGCTATTCGTAACTTCCATTGGGAACGTACCACCAGCGCCACCTAATTGTAACATCAAGAGAACCATGGCCACGAATCGACCAGGATTATCAAATGCCATAGCAAGTGCCATAACAAGATACATCGATGTTAACGAGAATACTGTTGCAATTAAGTAAGTTTCAGCAATATGGTCTGCTTGTAATCCAAACATAAGCATCCCTGTAACTTCAACAAGTGCCATACCAAGGGCAACGACAGTTCCAATAGCAACTTTACTCCAGAACCAAGCTGTTGCTGATTGACCTTCAGTTGAAATTTTACGGATTGGGAATGCAAAGTTAAAGACGATTGCCCCAACGTATAATGCAAGTGAAAGAACATATGGTGCTAAAGCATGTCCATAGTTAGGAACATAACTGTAATTCTTATGTTCCAATTCTGAAGGTGCTGCAAACATATTAGCTGTCTTGTTAGTTGCTTTAATTCCATTAACTGTATCTGATCCTGTTTTAAGAGCAGTAGCTAATGTTTTTGACCCTTTTTTAAGTGATTTAGAACCATCACCTAATTTAGCTGAGTTATCATCTAATTTTTGAGTCCCTGCAGCTAATTTATCAACTCCAGCAACAAGTGTTGGTACTTGTTCATTCAAGCTTACTAAACCATTTGATAATGTACCTGAGCCAGTAGCTAATTGACTAACTCCTGATGTCAATGTTGGTACTGATCCATTCAATGTTGATAATCCAGTACTTAATTGACTCGAGCCTGATACTAAGGCACTGTTGTTTCCAATTAATGTTTTAGAACCATTATTAGCACTTAATACACCTGCAGTGTATTTTTGTACACTTGGAATTAAGCCAGGAGTTTTATCTGTACCATTTAACCCAGCCATAATTTGACCTAATCCAGCATTTAGTAAGTCTGTTGCTTGGATAGCACCATAAGGACTTTCCTTTGTGCCAGAACCTGTCTGCGTTAAACCAGTTTTAACAGTATTTAATCCAGCCATTAGTTTATCAATGGCTTTCTTAGCACCTGCTGTTACTTGTGGTTCTTGAGCAGATAACTCGGCAACACCCGCCTTTAATGCTTGTAATTTAGGTAGTAATTCTTGAATAGCTGCTAATTCTTTTTGAATCGATTTTAATTTGTCACCGTTATCAGTCAACGGTGTTGTCATATCAGATAAATCTGTTTTAATTTTTGTTGTATTATTACCTGATGCTGCTAAACTTGTGCCAGCAGTTTGAAGATTACTTCCTAATCCATTAACAGAAGCAGCAATACTTTTTGCTAACGTTGGATTAGATTTCTCTAAAGCTGCAAAATCAGGTGATTTTACAAAGGTAACTAAAGCACCCATATTACTTTGCGCATCCTTAAGTTGTGCAGCAACACTGGATGCGTTAGTTGTACTATAAAGACTATTATTTAATTCACTCAATTGTGAACCAGCATCTGTTGCTTTAGCGGCAACAAGTTTAGTATTAGCTCCAATTTGAGTTAAATCGGCTGTTAATTTTTTAGCATCAATATTAGGCGCATTTGTGCCATTTAATTCAGAATTCAACTTAGAAATTCCTGAATCTAATGCTGTAAATCCAGCCATTAATTTTGCCATTTCAGCTTGTGAATCTGGACTATTTAATTGTGTATCTAAAGTTGCAGCAGACTCCTTCAAGCTTTTAGTTAACGATTGGTTACCCGCTTGAACTGTTGTAATACCACCTCTTAAGGTAATTATTCCATCATTTAATGCTTGAGAATTTGAACTTAATTGACTCAAACCACTATTTAATTCAGTAACTCCATTAGTATAACCTTTTACACCACTTGCTAATGTTGTTGAGCCAGTATCTAGTTTCGATACACCTGAAGCTAATGTACCTGTACTATTATTAAGTTTTGATAATCCAGCACTTAAAGAACCAGCGCCTGTTGCTAATTTTTGAACACCATTTTTTAATGGAACAACACTAGTTGAAAGTGTTTGAACACCATTATTAACAGTTCCTACACCAGTAATGTAGCTATTTAAGCCATCATTCAATGTTACTGTACCATCAGACAATGTTTTAGAACCACTTGCAGCTGTCTTAAAGCCTTTACCGATTGTTTTAACTTGGCCGAAAATAGCTGTTGCATATGCTTTCGTGACTGATTCACGAATTTGGCTATTTAATTGTTTTGCTGCTGTTTCACTGATAACTTCACCAATGTAGTTACGAGATGCATTAGTATCGTACGTGATTTTCATCTTTTTAGGATTTGTATCCATTAAAGTTGCAGCATTTGAAGAGAAGTTTTTAGGCAACGTAATTGTTGTATAGTACTTGTTGTCTTTCATTCCTTGTTTTGCTTGTTTTGCAGAAACGAATGTCCACTTCAATTGGTCATTATTCTTCAACTCTTTTACAAGTTGATCACCAACATCCAATGTCGTTCCATTATATTTAACAGATTCATCGTTATTAACGACTGCTACTGGTAAATCACTTGTTTTGCCATATGGATCCCAAACTGATTTCAAGAAGAAAGCAGCATACAGAATCGGAATAAGCATCATAACAATTGTTGAAACTAGAAGTATTCTATTCTTTCCAACAAATTTAAATTCATTCTTAATCATTTTCATTAAAATTGGTGCCCCCTAAATTAATTATTTCTACTATAAAATTTTATCGATACGTTATAATATACATCAAATGTCCACGAACAACAAATTTTTATTTTCTTTTTAATGTTTTTTTAATCTTACACGACTAAATTGCCCATATAGACAAAAAAATCACCCTAGAAATCAGAGATGATTTTATTGATTTAAAATAAATTTCCAAAGAAGTTAGTAATTGCACGCCACATAATAACAAAAATGTTAGCTTTTTCAATGGCATCTTTATTCGTTCCTGTAACAGAAAGTGATTTTTTGCCATCAACATAAGATAACGCATTATCTTTACCAGTTAATTTAAGCGTTCCAATATCACTATTAGCCTTAATTGGGGCTTCTAATCCTGTTTTCTTAACTAAATCAGTATTTTCTGATACTTTAGCTGAAATAATCGACTTAACTGTTTCGCCTTTTTTCAACCAAACTTTTTGATTAGATTTAAGCATAACTTTAGTTGTTAATTCTTTACCATGAAATACAGGTAAACTATCGGCGTTTTTAAATATTGTACCAGCCTTGATTGTTTCCACGTTGAACATGTCAAATACATATGACATTATTTTTTGTGTATCTGTAAAACGACTTACATCCGTTTCACTCTTGTGTGATGATCCTAAAACGACCGTAATAATTCGATGACCATCTTTTTTTACAGTTCCTGTAAAACATTCACCAGCTTTGTCAGAAGTACCTGTCTTCAATCCATCAACAGGTAATTCTGTATATGCCTTAGCTAAACCAGGTAACATCCAGTTCCAGTTTTCCATTAGTGTTTGGTCAGATGTTCCTTTATCGAAATATTTACGTTTGATACTTGTTGTTTTTAATACTTCTGGGTACTTTTTAAGTAAGTTTTTAGCAACAATTCCCATATCTTTGGCAGTTAATTCATTTTCATCTGATGCGGCTGAACCGGGGTATCGATCAGCTTTACTGATATCGCTATTAGTTAAACCAGAAACGTTATCAATCTTAGCATCTGTAATTCCCCATGACTTAACCTTTGCACGCATTAATGTTACGAAATCTTTTTGCGATCCCGATACTTCATGAGCAAGTGCCATAATAGCCCCATTTGCTGAGTAAATTAAACTAGCATCATACAGTTGTTTAACTGTGTATGATTTCGTTTTACTCAACGGAACGTTTGATAATGATGTATCCTGGCTAATTTTATAAGAATCGTTATCAATCTTAACTTTTTGATCCCAAGTTAATTTACCACTTTTAATTTGATCTAAAATAACATCAATCGAAATTAATTTTGTCATTGATGCAATTGGTAAAACAGCATCAGCATTTTTTTCATAGATTACTTGTCCAGTATCTGCATCAATTGCTAAAGCAGCTTTAGCTGTTAAATTAATAGCGCTTGAACTGGTTGTTGCAGCTGATACAGATTTAACCTCATCTTGAAGTCCCATTGCTGAAACCCCAGTAAATAGTGCTGCCCCTGAAATAAGCCCAATTACGAATTTCTTTGTACGTTTTAAAAATATCATTTTCTCTTTACCCTCTTAACTTCTCTTATTCATTTAAGAATACCCAATAATAGCTATTCTTGCAACTGTTCTTCTTGCTTTCTAGTTAATTTTATATTCTTACCCAATGGTAAATGAATAACAAAACTAGTTAGCTCTTCATTTGAGACAACATATATGTACCCACCGTGGAGCGTGACAATACTTTGAGCAATGGCAAGCCCTAATCCAGTTCCGCCCGTTTTTTGTGAACGAGATTCTTCCACTCGGTAAAACCGATCAAATAATTGATTAAGTGATTGTTCAGGTATTTTAGGGCCATCATTAGTTACTTTTACGATAACTTCCTGACCAATTTTTTCTGCTTCTAAATAAATATGTTTACCGCCTGCCCCATATTTTAAGGCATTTGATATTAAATTATTAAAAACACGGCCTAATTTTTCAGTATCAGCTTCCATCATTAACGGGTTAGGGTTCGTATTGCTACTAATTGTCATTTCTTTATTTTTAGCTTCAAGTTCAAAACTAGCTGCCAATTGTTCTAACATTTGATTCATATCAAAATTAATCGCATTAATTGGCGTCGACGTCTGTCGCACTTTTGTGTATTCAAATAAATCTTCTACTAAAACCTTCATCTGCTTTGATTTCACAAATGCTGTATGTGTGTAAGATAGTAAATCTTCTTGCGAATTATATTGATTATCTTCTATTAAACCTAAGTAACCGATAATTGATGTCAATGGTGTTCGAATATCGTGACTAACATTGGTAATCAGCTCATCCTTTGAATTCTCAATTCGACGTTCTTCTTCCATTGATTCAATCGTACTTTGAACCAAAGCATTAATACTTGAAACGACCCGCGCCATATCACCTTGTAGTTTAAAAGGAATTTGATGATCGTAATGACCGTCCGCAATATAATGCAATTCTGAAATAACATGACGTAACTGCATTTGATGATAACGTCGAATTAGTCGCCAATAGAGCACGACAACGTCCACAATAAGCATGAACGCAACAAAAACATTCCCCCAACTCCAGACATTGAAATCATTCGGCCCAAAAGTTAATGCCGTCTTAATTTGAAAAATACCATTCTCAAGTCCTGGGTTTGAAGCAATCGTCTGATTTAATAGAATAAAAATTGATAAATTCAGTAAAATTAATAGAATAATCGTGATGAATCCTTCCGCGATTAATTCACTTTTTTCTCTACCAGTTAATTTCAAAAATAACCCCTCACTAATGCATTTCTATCTTGTATCCAACGCCCCAGACGGTTTTGATAATATCATCACCGTTTGTTGCTGCTTCAATTTTATCACGTAAATGGCTCACATGGACCATTACTGTTTTGGCAGAAATAATTGATTCTTGTTGCCAAACTTGTTCAAAAATATCATCCGCAGAGTACACATGATTTGGATGTGAGGCTAATAAATATAAAATACCGAATTCTAAAGCAGTTAATTGAATATCACTACCTTCAACTGTTTGAACTTCATGAGAATCTTTTTTAATAATTAGCGGTCCTATTTCAAGTGCAACATCAGGTGCCGGATTCGAGTTTTGGCTACGACGGAGTAATGATTTAACACGTGCCATAATTTCTAATGGGTTAAATGGCTTAACAACATAATCATCAGCACCTGTAATCAGTCCACGAATTTTGTCCATATCTTCTGTTTTAGCAGAAACCATTAATATTGGAATTTCTGAAGTTTTACGAACCTCTTTAATGACATCCATTCCGTTCATTTTAGGCATCATAACGTCGAGAATCATTACACCGATTTCTGGCATTTCTTCTAATTTTTCAATCGCTTCAAGTCCATTTTGAGCAGTAATTGCTTCGTAACCTTCATTTTTTAAATAAATAGAGATTAAATCAACGATTTCTTTTTCATCATCTACAACTAAAATTTTCATTGGATATCTCCTGACTTTTCTTTACTTATAGTATATTGTATCAAATATCACACACGATAACTTTAAAGAATTGGTTAAATCTACTTAATCTAAGTAGTACAAAAAAAGCTTTCGTAAAAAACGAAAGCTTTCCATTTTTTATTATCCACGTTCTAATAAGTAGTTAAATAAACCGCCCATTGTTTTATCTGATAACTCAATCTCTTTACCAGATTCCGTTACTTTAGTAATTTTATAATAATCTTCAAACTCAGGTACTTCCAATTGCATCATCGCAACAAAAGCTGCTGCCGTTTTATAAGTTGCTTGTAGCTGTTCCCCATGAACGTAATCAATAATTAACATATTCGTAACCCCCTATAATATTTATACTCGTAGTGTAGTCTATAAATTTAAATACTTCCACAATTGATACTTATTTTTAAGTAAATTAATATTTCTAACTAATGTCGTATTCCTTTTACTGTATACAATGATTTTGCATCAAATCATGATTAATCATTAGAGTCTTATTTATAATTTAAAACTCTCCATTAAAAAAGACGTAACTTCTTTCATCTGAAAGAAATCACGCCTTTTTAATTATTATTTAACTGAGTAATTAGGTGCTTCTTTGGTAATTTGAACATCATGTGGATGTGATTCAATTAAACCAGCACCTGAAATTTGAACAAATTGTGCGTCATCTTGTAATGCCTTCAATGTTCCAGCACCAACGTAACCCATACCTGAATGTAAGCCTCCAACCATTTGGAAAACAATATCAGCTAAACTACCCTTGTATGATACACGACCTTCAATACCTTCTGGCACTAACTTATTAGCTTCATTTACGCCACTTTGGAAGTAACGATCAGAAGAACCATTTGATTGTTCCATAGCTGCTAAACTTCCCATACCTCGGTAAACTTTGAAACGACGACCTTCATAAATTTCAAATTCACCAGGAGCTTCATCAGTTCCAGCTAACATACTACCTAACATCACAGCGTTACCACCGGCAGCAAGGGCTTTAACGATATCACCAGAGTATTTAATACCCCCATCAGCGATGATTGTTTTACCATATTCACGAGCTACTTCAGCAGCGTCATAAATAGCTGTTAATTGCGGAACACCAACACCAGCAACAATCCGTGTTGTACAGATTGATCCAGGTCCTATTCCAACTTTAACAACATCAACGCCAGCATCATAAAGGGCACGAGTTGCTTCGCCAGTTGCGACATTACCTGCGATTAAAGTTGCTTCTGGGAATTGTGCTCTGATTTCAGTAATTTTACGGATAACACCGGCTGAATGACCATGAGCAGTATCGATAACTAAAGCATCAACACCAGCATCTAGTAAAGCTGTAGCACGTTCAAATGTATCACTTGTAACACCAACAGCGGCAGCAGCAAGTAAGCGGCCATGTTCATCTTTAGCTGCGTTAGGAAATTCAACAACTTTTTCGATATCTTTAATTGTTATTAAACCAGTTAAACGACCATTTTTATCAATGATTGGTAATTTTTCAATTTTATTTTTTTGGAGTATTTTTTCAGCTTCTTTAAGCGAAGTACCTTCCGCAGCTGTTACTAATCCTTCTTTAGTCATAACACTATCAATTAGGACTGACATATCAGAAACAAAACGTAGATCACGATTCGTAATGATACCAATCAATAAGCGATTTTCTAATGTTTCAACGATTGGAACACCACTAATACGGTAACGTTTCATCAATTGTTCAGCATCTGCAACAGAATGTTGCGGTGTTAAATAGAAAGGATCAATAATAACGCCACTTTCAGAACGTTTTACTTTTCTGACTTCTTCAGCTTGTTGTTCGATACTCATATTTTTATGAATAACACCTAAGCCACCTTGGCGAGCCATAGCAATCGCCATTTTAGAATCTGTAACAGTATCCATGCTAGCACTTAAAATTGGGACATTTAATTTGATATTCTTAGCTAATTGTACACTGATATCAACCTCGTTCGGTAATACATGACTTTCTGCAGGTATTAACAACACGTCATCAAAAGTAAATCCTTTTTTAACGAACTTCGTTTCCCAATTTGACATTTTAAAACCAGCTTTCTACTTTTATTTTGTTTACTAACATACCAGATAAACTCAACATTGGTCAAGGTTATCGTCCGATTCTTATTAACCTATAATCGTTTTTAACTGTAACAAAAAAGAGTTCAAAAATTTTACCTGAACTCTTTTCAAGATATCAATCAATTTAAAACATTGTTCGGTTGATATTATAGCGACGTTTAACGTAAATTCTAACTGCAAATGCGATTAATGCAATTACAAGATAAACAGGGGCTGGCAACAATGCATTAAGTGGTCCTGGAATCAATGCCACTAACATGTAGGCAAGAATCCATACTGCAAGAAAGGCTACAAATACTAGTAATGTAACCCAGAAAGCTGGTTTGTCTTCTTTTTTGACGTTTGGGCCATATTTTTTGTAGAAGAGCGCTGCTCCAATACCACCCAAAATTGATGTGATTAGTAGTGTTAATAATCCACCAGCACCAGAAGCTTCTGCTTGCGTACTTGTTTTACTCATTAATCCCATAACACCGTACATACCAGCAAAAATTAATAACATCATCAACCCATTATCTAAAGCTGTTAACCAAAAACTACTTGTTGGTTCTGCAGCTTTTTTCTGTGGGCCCATAATGATATCAGTTGCTTTTGTACTAACAGGACCATATAGTTTAGTTGCTGTTACACCTTTATGCTGTTCGGTGCGAAGTTCTGCAACAATTTCACCAATGACCGTATTTCGTTTTTCATCATTAATTTTTGAATCTTTCAAAATACTATTTAAACGGTAAACATAATCTTCATTACGCTTCGTTAATCCCGCAAAGGGTCCTTTATCCTGTAACTTCGTTTCTTTTTCTAAATGTTCTTTTTGTTTTGCTGCAGCTGTCGCATTTCTCTCTTCAACTGATGTTTCTTCGACTTTGTTTTCTTCTGACATGACTAACAACCCCTACTGACTTATTTTATTTAGACGTTAAATCTGAACTCAATAATATCGCCATCTTGTACGACATATTCTTTACCTTCGGAACGTAAACGACCAGCTTCACGAACTGCTGCGACGCTTCCATTTTTATCTAAATCAGCAAATGACATTGTTTCAGCACGGATAAATCCACGTTCAAAATCTGAATGGATAATTCCGGCAACTTGAGGTGCTTTCATCCCTTGTTTAAAGGTCCATGCTCGTGTTTCGGCACCACCAGCAGTAAAGAAAGTTGCTAAACCTAGTAATTTATAAGATGCCCTGATTAAGCGATCAAGTCCTGATTCTTCAACACCAGCAGCTTCAAGGAAATCAAGTTTATCTTCATCATCTAGTTCAGCAATTTCTTCTTCTGTTTTAGCAGAAACGGCTAAACATTCTGAACCTTCTTCTTTTGCAAAGGCTTCAATTAATTTTACATACTTATTAGCATCTGGGTCAGCCATGTCATCTTCAGCAATATTAGCGACATAAAGAACTGGTTTGTTCGTTAATAAAAACATACCTTTAACATATTTTTCTTCTTCTTCATCAAATTCAATTGAGCGAACGGCATGTCCAGCTTCAAGAACTGGTTTGATTTTTTGTAAAATACTGAATTCAGCCAACGCATCTTTATCTTTTGTTCTAGCCACTTTTTCAACTTTAGCATAACGTTTTGTCACACTATCTAAATCTGCAAAAACAAGTTCTAAGTTGATTGTTTCAATATCGTCCATTGGATCCACTTTATCAGAAACATGTGTGATATTATCATCGTCAAATGCACGAACAACGTGCACAATAGCATCAACTTGACGAATATTTTCTAAAAATTTATTACCAAGTCCTTCACCTTTACTTGCGCCTTTAACAATACCGGCAATATCCGTAAATTCAAAAGTTGTATGAATAATTTTTTTAGCAGGGACTACTTCATCGATACGTGCTAATCGTTTATCTGGAACTTCAACCATCCCAACGTTTGGATCGATTGTCGCAAATGGGTAATTAGCCATTTCCGCGCCTGCTTTTGTAATTGCGTTAAATAAAGTTGATTTACCTACGTTTGGTAATCCTACGATTCCTGCCGTTAATGCCATAATTAGACGTCACTCTTTTCATTTATTTTGTATTATCTTCTGTTGTTGCTTTTTCTAACATTTTTTTCATCTTTTTTTCAAATTCTCGTCTAGGTAATAGAATAAGGTGCCCGCATCCTAAACACTTAATGCGAATATCCATTCCCATTCGCACGATTTCCCAGCGGTTAGTCCCACAAGGATGTGGTTTTTTCATTTCAACAATATCATGTAAGTCATACATACTGACTAACCTCCTAGTCTAGTGAAATATCAAGTAAGTCCAAAATACGGTTCAAATCATCCGTTGATAAGTAGTCAATTTCTATCTTACCTTTATGATTTTTTTTGCTCTGTTGGATAGAAACTTGTGTTCCAAATTTTTCTTTTAACAAGTTCTCACTTTGTTGAACATAAATTGATTTTTCAACTTCGTTCACTTTTTTAGTATTCTTTTTAATTTCGCCGTTCATTTGGGCAATTACTTTTTCCAACTCACGAACAGTTAGATTTTCTTTAACTGTTCTTTTAGCTAATGCCCCAATTTTTTGTTTATCTTTAAGTGACAGCAATGTTCTTGCTTGACCCATCGATAACTGATCAACTTGGAGTAATTCTTTAACTGAGTTGGGCAATCCTAATAAACGCAAATAATTAGCAATATAAGGACGACTTTTGCCTAATCGCTCTGAAACTTGTGACTGCGTTAAGTTTAATTTTTCCATCAACATGTTATAAGCTTCTGCCTCTTCTAAAGGAGACAATTCTTCACGTTGTAAATTTTCCAAAATAGCAACTTCCATCATTGCTTCTTCTGTCATCGTTCTAATAATTGCAGGGACATCTGTTAGTCCTGCTAATTTAGACGCACGGAAACGACGTTCTCCTGCAATGATTTCATAACCCTTAATGACTGATTCTCTTACAATAATTGGTTGGAAGACACCTGATTTTTTGATAGACGCAGCTAATTCTTTTAGGGCATCTTCATCAAATGTTTTACGAGGTTGGTAAGGATTAGGGCGAATTTCAGCTAAGTTTAAACGAACAACAGATTCTTTTGTATCATCATATTGATCAAGTTCATCCTGAAATAACGCGTTAATCCCTTTTCCAAGACCTTTTTTATTATTTACCATGCGCTTTTAACACTTCCTTTGCCAATTCCATATAGACTTGAGCACCCTTCGACTTAGGATCGTAATCAATAATTGCCATCCCATGGCTAGGTGCTTCAGACAAGCGGACATTTCGCGGAATAATTGTCTTGTAGACTTTTTCTGCAAAATATTTTTGCACCTCAGACACAACTTCTGCGCCTAAATTTGTACGTGCATCATACATTGTCATTAAAACGCCTTCAATGGCTAAATCTGGATTAAAATGCTTTTGAACTAAACGAATTGTGTTAAGCAATTGGCTTAAACCTTCCAAAGCATAGTATTCACTTTGAACAGGAATTAAAATTGATTTACTAGCTGTAAAGGCATTAATTGTAATCAATCCAAGTGATGGCGGGCAATCTATTAAAATATAATCATACTGATCTTCAATTGTTTTAACGGCATCCAATAATCTTGTTTCACGAGCCATTTGCGGTGTTAATTCAATCTCAGCACCAGCCAATTGAATGGTTGCCGGAACGATATCTAATCCTTTATGACTAGTAGCTAGAATTGTCTCCTTAATTGGAAATTCATTAACTAAAACATCATAAATATCTTTTTTTATTGTTGATTTTTCAATACCAACACCACTTGTTGAATTTCCTTGAGCATCCGTATCTATTAATAAAACACGCTTGCCTAGCTCGGCTAAACAAGCGCCTAAATTCACACTCGTTGTTGTTTTACCAACGCCACCTTTTTGGTTTGCTAATGAAATAACAATTCCCATGTTTGATTAACCCTCCTTTTTTGATTCAATCACATCAATAATAACGCGATACCCTGAATCAGTTTTTTCTTGTTTTGATTTAATCGTTACACCGTTATTTTCTATAACTTGAACCGCTTGTTTTAGGGTATTAATCACTAATCTTTTATCAGGATTACCTTTTTTCGTGTTTTTCTTTTCAGACACTTTTGATTCTGGTTTAATTTTATTAGCTGAAATTAACTTTTCGGTTTCTTTCACTGTTAATTTCTCTTTTAAAATACGTTTTAATAATTTTTTTTGATTGCTAGCTGATAAACTAACCATTGCTCTTCCGTGACGTTCGGATATCTGTTGCGCCATAATGGACGTTTGTACGTCATGTTCTAATTTTAATAAACGCAATTTATTAGCAACAAATGCTTGGCTTTTACCCATATCTTCAGCTAATTTTGACTGTGATAAGTGGTTTAAACTCATTAGTTTACTGTAGGCCTCTGCTTCTTCAATTGCTGTTAGTTCCTCACGTTGTAAATTTTCAATTAGTGCCATCGAAGCCGCTTGGTCGTCGTCCATTTTCTGAACAATTGCCGGAATTTTTTTCCATCCTAATGAAGATGCTGCCCGAAAACGACGTTCCCCAGCAATAATCTCATATTTTCCAGTCTCATACTCTCGCAAAATAATAGGCTGCAATAACCCGTGTTCTTTAAGGGTTTGTGCTAATTCATCAATTTTTTGATCATCAAAGACACGACGAGGTTGGAAGCGATTGGGTACAATAGTCGTAACAGAAATGTCACTAACCTTCGTTTGATTCGTTTCATCTTCTTGTTCTTGTTGATTTTTACGATTTCCTAAAAATGAAAATGCCATTTTCCGACGACCTCCTGACTATATCTTATTTACAAGTGGGGTACGTCCAGGTACACCCGCTTTTCTAGGGTATTTTTTAGGACTTAATTTGACTTTATCAACGACTAATAGATGACGTTCGTCATCTGAAATTGGTAAAGTAAATTCATGATTAGCCACAACTTGACCACCTAAAAGCTTGATAGCATATTCGGCATCGACTAATTCTTCGTCCATTTTTTGAGCTTTGAGAGCGATAAATTGACCATTTAATTTAACTAAAGGTAAGCACAATTCAGATAGTACGCTCAATCTTGCAACAGCACGAGCTGTCACGATATCATATTGTTCTCTATATAAACTTTTTTTACCTGCAAATTCTTCAGCACGATTATGAAAAAAAGCAACCCCTGTAATATCTAATTTGTCCGCCAATTCATTTAAAAAGTTGATACGTTTATTCAACGAATCAACAATAGTCACCGTTAATTGCGGAAAAGCAATCTTCAGTGGAATTGAAGGGAAGCCGGCACCTGCGCCGACGTCACAAATAGATAAGGGCTCGCTTTGTATTTCTTTTGAATAAAAAGCAGGCGTTAAAGAATCATAAAAATGTTTCAAATAAACGTCTGATTTTTCTGTAATAGCAGTCAGATTAAGGTTTTCATTTGTCATTACTAAAAATTCATAGTATGTTTCAAATTGTGCCATTTGTCTGTCTGTTAAATTAATGTCTTTTTCAGCTAATGCTTGACGAAATTCTTCTGGATTCATATGACTGGCCCTCCGTTATTTGTGAAACAAAACGATGTTTCACGTCCTGTTTAACTTTAACGTATTTAGGCCAGAAATACAAGCCAACTGTAAGATTCTCTATCCTACTAATTTATCAAATTTTTTAAGTTTTGAAATTAATAATTCGACAAATTTTGCACGGTCAATTGATAGTAAGACTTCTGTATTTTTTTCTAATCCCAATAAATCAAATTTATCAACGATTGTCTCACCTTTAGTAAGATCACCATTCACCTCAACATCAACATGGTACTTTTCACTTGTGAATAATTCAGGATGTAACATCCAAGCAATTGTACAAGGGTCATGTAATGGAATACCGTCGAATCCCCATTTTTCTTGACCATAGTAAATACCATAAAATTTCAATAACCCGTAGGCTGATTGCGCTACTTTATTATTAATCTTACCAATTTCTTCAATTTCAGAATCTAAAATTTGTGCTTGATGAGTTAAGTTTAATCCAGCCATAACCATTGGAATAGAGTCATTTAAAACCATTTTTGCTGACTCTGGGTCCACGGCAATATTAAATTCTGAACCAGGTTTAACATTTCCAACATCCGTTGAGCCACCCATAAAGACAATTTTTTCAATTTTATTTTTTAATTCAGGATAGACAGCTAAAAATAGTGCCATATTCGTCATTGGGCCCGTGACAACCATTGTAACTTTTTCAGCACTTTTAGATAATGTTTCTGCAATTAACTCAATTGCTGTTAAATTAGTTGCTGGAATTTCAGATTTAGGTAACTCTGTTCCATCAACACCAGTATCTCCATGAACGGCATCGGCAATCATTAATTCTTGTAGTAAAGGTTTTTTATTTCCACTAGCAACTGGAACATCTGTCCGTTCCATCAATGTTAGTAGTCGACAAGCGTTATCAAATGTTTTATCAGGTGTTTGATTTCCAGCGGATGTTGTCACCGCACGTAAATCAAATTCTGGTGAAGCAATAATCATCATTAACGCTAATGCGTCATCATGTCCTGGATCACAATCTAAAATAATTGGTGTTTTTGTCATAATAAAATCTCCTCTTCAATCGAATTATTTTTCTGCATTTTTAATGCAATTAATAAATATATTTATGATCAGCCTTATTAAAATTCCAGAATGGTACTTTTACAACACCTTGAATTTTCGACTTATCAACGAACCCCCAGTAACGACTATCATTAGATACTGAACGATGATCTCCTAGAACAAAATATTTATCTGAAGGTACTCTGATAGCTGAAGTATCTTTAGCCCATTGATTATCTACAGCCAATGACTTGAATGTCCAGTTTTTAGCATTTATGTTCTGAACCCTTGTCCCTACTGTTTTTTGATAAGTTGAAATATAAGGTTCTTCAATTTCTTTACCATTAACATAGACATGATCATTTTTAAATTCTACTGTATCACCAGGCATTCCAATAACACGTTTAACATACTCTTGACCCTCAGTTGCATCAGGATCTACGCCGTATGCATCAAAAACAACAGTACTAAAGCGCTTAATATCAATAACTTTAACAACAGCAACATGCTCATTATTAACTAAGTTAGGTTGCATCGATGGCCCATCAACACGTACCATTGTGACAACAAATGTTTTTAAAAGCATCGCGATTATTAAACCGATTGCAATCGGTATAATCCAACTCATTATTTCTTTAACTATTCTTTTCATATTTCCACCTAATCATTATATTTTTTATCCCCTTATTTAGTTAATTATACGCCAACTATTTAAGGACTTTCAATATCCAATAATTCAAATGATACCAGACAATGAAATCCCTTTCTATTAAAACTTAAAATTTCATTTGCAACCATGTAAAACGACTGGTATAGTTTTAATTAGTTCTAGTAGTATAGAAACATAAGGTTTCTGTAATATCTTTGTAACATCGGGGGGCAATATATTTTAATTTAAAATATATTGAAAGTGTTCTAAACCATTATTGCACATGGGATTTACTAAATTAAATAAATTATAAGTTAAATACATAAATCATCATTATCATTGATATATAAACATTACTTAGTATATATTACAAAATCATGCTAAGTTGTAATAGTTTTTGTATTTGATTGCAACACTAACCGGTTACAATAGTTACTGTAGTATAAATCCAATAAAATAAGAAAGTAGATGTGACTCAACTTGAATAACACACTTAAATCATTATTACTCGGTACAGTTGGTACCGCTGGCCTCCTTCTTGCATCTAACGCAACTGCTGATGCAGCAACAGTTAAAGTTCAAACAAACGATACTGTTTGGGCTTTTTCTCAGAAGTATGGCGTTTCAATCAAAACAATCGAAACTTTAAACAATATTGACGCAAATTCTCATATTATTGTAAGTGGTCAATCATTAAATATTCCTGAAAAGGATAGCAACGCTAAAGCAAGCTCAACACAAAAAAGTACTTCAGCTAAAACAAGTACTATCGTTACTACTAATACTTCAGTAAATAAAACATCCGTTACTGTTAAAAATGGTGATTCATTATGGTCAATCGCTAAAGAAAATGGCATTTCAATCTCAGCACTTCGTTCGGCTAATGGATTTGCTGATAACTCAGCACTTATCTTACCCGGTCAAAATTTAACATTAACTGGTTCAAAAGCGGTAGCTGCAAGTACTACTGTTACTCCCGCTAAAGTAACACCAGCTAAAACTGTTAAAGTAGAAACAAGTACTGCTAAACCAGTTGCTACAACTCCTAAAGCAGAAGTAAGTGCTGCTAAATCAGTTACTGCAACTCCTAAAGTAGAAACAGCTACACCTAAAGCAGCATCTACTACAAATAATAAGACTGTTACTGTTAAAAACGGCGATTCATTATGGTCAATCGCTCAATCAAACGGTATTACTATCTCAGCACTATGTGATGCTAATGGTTTATCTTCTAATTCAATGATTAACCCTGGCCAAACATTAAACTTAACAGGTTCAATGGCTAAAGTAGCTTCTACAACTGCTGAAAAAGTTGTTACACCTGCAAAAGCTACAACAACACCTAAAGCTGCTGTAACTTCTAATGCTACTTCAACACCTAAGGCTGCTACAAGTTCTAATACTGCTTCAACAGCTAACACTGCTGTTGCAAGTTCTAATACTACTTCAACAACTAATACTGCTGCTGCAAGTTCTAATACTACTTCAACAACTAATACTGCTGCTGCAAGTTCTAATACTACTTCAACAGCTAATACTGCTGCTGCAAGCTCTACAACACAAACAGCAAGCTACTCAGCAAGCAAAGTTATCTCTGTTGCTAAAGCATACATAGGTACTCCTTATGTTTGGGGTGGATCAACTCCTTCTGGTTTTGATTGTTCAGGATTCACACAATATGTATTCGCAAAAGTTGGTATTAACTTAAACCGTAATACTATTGGACAAGAATCAAATGTTTCTAAGAAATCAACTGCTGCTGCTCAACCTGGAGATTTATTATTCTGGGGAGCTCAAGGTTCTACATACCATGTTGGTATTTACTTAGGTGGTGGCCAATATATCGCTGCTCCAGAACCTGGTCAAAATGTTAAAATTGGTGCATTAGCATATTACCCTGCTTCATTTGCTGGTACTGTTAATAAATAATATTATGAAGGTCCCACTCACTAAGTGAGTGGGACCTTTTTTTATGGATTTTAATATATAAAGTATTCTGGTTCGGAATCTATAAAAGTTGCTAAGATTGGAAATAAGTCCGTTAGAAATCTGAATTTTATTATTTGTTCCTTCTAAAAGAGTATTAATCGAATAATTATTAATGTTTGGAAATATCTTCACATCACGCCATCATAAGATTATGTCTGCTATTTAAAAACAAAAATCTTATACTCTTCGGCTTATTCATCATTAATCAAAAACTGGTATTTAATGCTTTTTACCCTACTATTAACAAGTGATATTTGAAACCTTTTATCTTTAAAAATCGTTACTCATTTTAAAATGTTTCATGTGAAACATTTTAAAATGGCATAAATACATAGAAGCAAAACTAACTTTTTCTTTTAATTTTGGCTATTTGGTGTATTATAAAGCTATTCGGGCCCTTAGCTCAGTTGGGAGAGCGTCTGCTCCGCAAGTAGAAGGTCGACGGTTCAAATCCGTTAGGGTCCATAGTAACCACTACAGATTTTAAAAATCAAAAAAGAGATTAACTTCAATTTGAAGTTAATCTCTTTTTCTTACGTTTCTATTTAATAAGGTTTTCCATTTGCAACGTGTTTTGCATGTTGCAACAGCGCTGTCATAGTTTCAATAATATGCGGATCGTCAATTTGATAGTACATTAACTTTCCTTCTCGTCTCTGACTAATTATTTGATGCGTTTTTAATAAACTTAATTGATGAGATAAGTTTGTTTGTTCAACATTAAGTATCTTTGATAATTCAGTTACATTATATTCATGTTGTTCCAATAAATAGATTAATTGTAATCTTATTCGATTATTCAATAGCTTAGTTATCATAATTGATTCATCAAGTTCACTTTTTGGAATTTCATTGTACGGTTGCATTATTTTCCTCCTACATAAAGTGCTGAATAGTACCACTTTCTAATAATATATATAGACCTAAGAAAACATAAACAATTAGAGTGATTAAATTACCAAAATTTTGAAAAAATTCTTGGATTTTAGGTAAATTAGTAATCATTTTACTCAACCATGTAATGATACATAAGAATATAAAAAATAGCATCAGTACAATAGGTACATCCCTAATAGATAATGTCGTGAAAAATGGGACGTAGATAGCAAGATTATCTGGTCCACAAGTTGCAATAGTAATCATAATTACATTTAAAATTATGCCTTGACCCGGTTTTCCTAATTTCTCCCGGACCTCATTACCCTCATCTTCATCACTAAAATACATTTTTATACCCATTATAATCGGAATAAGTCCCAAAAATCCTAAGATCCATTCTTCAGGAATCAGTTTTAACCAAAAGGCAGCAATCAAACTAACTGCTATAAGCGTCCCACTACCAAGTAGCTCTCCTATAAATATTAATTTTTCTTCATGTTTATTTTTATACTTAGCAAAAATAATAATTAGAATTAAAAGATAATCGATATTTGTTGAAATGAATGCGAGTACAGTTGAACCTAATAGTGTGACCATTATAGCATCTCCTCTATATGATATATTATTCATATGATATTTTGTTCATGTGAATAATATATCATATGTTAACGTCCATGTAAACGGTTAAATATAAATTTATTAGTACCTTATTTATTCAAAAATATGCTAGAATTAGTTTATTATCTATTACTTCGGAGGAATTCATATGGACTATCTAATACTGTTACTACCTATTTTATTGTTAGCTATTTGGTATATCAGCTTTCACAAAGAACCACGTCAATTAATTAATGGATTTCTGTTCAATATATTTGTCATTTCTTTAATAGGTGTACTCGCTACTTCCCCTATCAATTTTATGAAAAATAGCGCTGTTTTTATTATCATTGTTGGCGCTATAGGTTTGATATTACTTTCAATTGCAACTATTCCATTTTTATTAATTAATACTGGACTAGTCTTTAAACGTGAAAGTTATTCATTAGCTAACATGCTTGGACTACTACTTGCTATTGTTCTTATCATTCGCTGGTTTGTGACACCTTTAATCAGTACGTGGCCTTGGTATCTTCAATTACCATTTAATTTTGCTTCGTTGACTGGCTTATATCTTATGTTCGCTTTTTTAAATTTCTTGTCTGTTAGTATTTTATATAGCTTACGACGTCCAAAATATGATCAAGACTACATCATTGTACTAGGTGCAGGTTTAATCAACGGTTATAAAGTTAGTAAACTACTTGCCAACAGAATCAAACGTGCTACCAATTTTGCGGACAAACAAATACTATTAGGCGGTAAACGCCCGATTATTATTTTTTCAGGTGGGCAAGGTAATGATGAGTCTATTTCAGAAGCACAGGCAATGCAAAAATGGGCCATCGACAGTGGTTATCCAGAAGAATTTACATTACTAGAAGACAAATCAACAACGACTTTTGAAAATATGCGTTTCTCAAAAAAAATAATTGATCTTGATCATAGAGGGGATCATATTTTATTCAGTTCAAATAACTACCATATCTTTCGTGCTGCAATATTTGCACGAATGGTTGGTGTAAATGCTCAAGGCATTGGCGGGAAAACGCCATGGTATTTTTTACCTAATGCGTTCTTGCGTGAATTCATTGCTATCATAATGCTTCATAAAAATCGTCATTTTATAGTTATTTTGTTGCTCCTTTTACTGTCTATTTTTCAACAGCTTTTTAAATAATTATTACTTCAATACTTACTTAAATTAATTAATCTACTTAAAAGGATAAACCTTTAATTTATGTCATATTGACAAAACTCAGTACTATCGTTAGAATTAATTTTTATTAATATCAGTCTTATAAATTAACTATTTTTGTTGTAATCTAAGCATTAGCTAATAAAAGCTAATGCTTTTTTTATACAGTTTTTTAGTAAGGGAGATTTTATTTATGAATGGGATAGATATACACGATAATTTGAAGGTATTACAAGATTTAAAATTTTTAATTTATGACTTTAGTAACCATAGGATTGATTTTCACAATTTTGATATTTTAACTTTAGATTTACCTACCAAACAAATTGATTTAGTCTCAGCCTATCAAGCACAAAAAATTGACCACACTATTGAAGAAATAGCATGGTCAATCATTAATGATAATCATTTATAAACGGATTACTTTAAGCAATAATTCAGCTGTCGCTTCTCTTTTTTCTTTGGGTAAAGAAGCAAGATAATTAATCAAATCCAGCGTTGCAACACCTTTTAAATTTTGATTAGTAAAGAAGTCAGCTAACGTCATATCCAGCGCTTCAGCAATATCTGATAATTTTTTTATTTTAATATTATCTAACTTACCTCGCTCTATCAAAGAAATTAAACTAACAGAAGATTTTGATTTTTCAGCCAGTTGCTCAATGGTCATATTCAATAATTTTCGTTTAGCACGAATTAAAATTCCTATTTTTTTAAGCATATTAAACTCCTAATCAGAAAGGTTCTCTTTATGGTAAAGGTTTTTAAAACAATCAAACAGATTATAGCTTATCTTTTTTTAATATATATATATATACAAAAACCTTTTAAGCTGATAAAATAACTTAAGTTTCGTTTAAGGTTTGTCTTTATTCGTTGATTTAGTAATTTAAATCTAAGGAGGCCACGGGGGGTATTACTAATTCTGCATCTAACAACCTAAAAAAATACATAAGTACCAATGATTAAAATCCTATTTTATGCGATTGAGTTAGCCATTATTTTATAAACTAAAACTCGCTATGTATACACTAGATTTGGTAACTTTTAGTTAAGTAGTCAAAGTTAATCATATTATTAAGGTAGTTAAAAAGGAGATCCAATGATTAAAAAAGAACAAATCTATTATGCGCCTTCAGATGATTTATCTGGGAGTACGACAAAAAAATTCTGTCCTAATTGTGGAAGTGAAGTTCCTAAGGATGGTAATTTCTGTCCTAATTGTAATTTTGATTTACGTGTTAATTCAGTTGCGTCACAGCAACCTGTTACGCCGGTTCAACCAACACAACAACAAATGCCACCTACACAAACACGAACTGCAAATCCTAAATTACCCATCTCAGGTAAAACAAAATTCATCAGAATTTTGATTGGTATTATCGCTCTTATTATTGTTGTTGGCTACTATGCTGGAACAAAATATTACTCAAAAGAAAATCAAATTGAACGAATTACAGATGCATTAAAAACCGATAAAAACATGGAAGCTTATTTTTCAACATCGGATACGGCATTAAAAATTACTGATGAGTCTATGAAACCTGCATCAGATGCATGGGGTAGTACAGACTCTCTTAAAACTTTTAAAAACGAATTAACCAATGGAGCAAGCACTTCAACACATTTTCATTTAAAAGAAAATGGTAAACATTGGTTATTATTCCCTAAATATACGGCTGACTTTTCAACCGTTTCCGTTAACTTATCAACGAATAGCTCTGGGGCTGTTATCAAGATGAATGATAAAAAAGTTGCTACAGCTGACTCTGATAATTACAGTAAAACAATCTCAAATCTAGTTCCCGGTAACTACACAATAGAAGCAGCTGGCTCTATTGATGGTACTAAACTAAATAATAAATCGACTGAGACGCTCACTAGTTCAACTTCTAACGTCAATTTAGATTTAAGTACACTTACTTTTAGAATTAAAAGTATCGCAAATGCTGATATCTATGTTAATTCTAAAAAAGTTGGTACAACTGATGATGATGGTTCTGCAACAATTGGCCCTATTGCCTCTTCTGGAAACAATCGATTGCAGCTTAAAGAAAAGGTCGGAGACAACACTCTCGTTACCAGTGAATACCAAATTTCAGGTAGCGATGATGATAACGACGTAACTTTAAATAATACAGATGAAAATGGCTTTCAAGATAGTTCTAGTAGCAATTTATTCAATATTAATTTTCCTAATATGTTAACTCTAGATGATGCAGAAAGTTATATAGACAATTTATTTACCCAAATTGATGACTACACTATCGATGGTGATGACTCTAATGAGGATTCAAATGATAGTTATGGCTCAATAGGCAGTTTCTTTGTTAATGGCTCAAGCAATGCAGATGCCAAGGCATGGGTGACTATTGCTAAAAATTATCATGATGATGATGCAATCAGTAGTGTCTCTTATGACGCTAAAGTATTATCAGTAACACCGACAGATAAAAATAAATTTGATGTCGCTTATGATGTTACTTATACGTTCGATTTCACTGATAGTGACGATAATTATTCAACTAAAACACAAGTATTTAGATATACTGCTAAAGTTAATTATTCTAATAACGATGACTTCTTAATCAAGTCAATTACACCCGCTAAAAAAATTAGTGAAAAAATTGAAGACAACTAAACTTTGGAGGAAATAATCATGAAAACATGCCCAAACTGTAGTTCACAACAACCAGAAAATGTAAAATTTTGTACAAACTGTGGATTTGCCTTTTCCATTAAACCAGCCCAAGAAACGGCCGCAACACAATCACAAAACGTACAAGAACCAACAAAATTCCAACAACAATACACGCAACAACAAGATACTAAAGCTCAAAATGAGAATATTGAACAAGCTAAAACATTCGCATCAAATTATTGGTCTTATTTCTTAAATGCCATTAAACATCCCACAATTTTAGAAAATGGTCATAAATATTTCGGCTTTACGACAATTATTTTATTCGCCATATTTAATGATATTTTTGTAAAATTAATAATGGATAATGTTGCTAAATCTGTTAATTCAAGTCTATTTTCAGGACTCTTTAACACTCAAAGTACCTATGCGCCAACAATTGACAGTAGTGTCTACGCAAAATTATTTTTCTTAACACTACTAGCTTTTGCCTTTTACATACTAATTGGATTTTTTGTTCGTAATGTTGTTTTAGGCGATAAGAGTGATACCTTACTTTCATTTACAAATCGCTTTACACACTACCTCATGATCAATCTTGTATTAGCTGTCCTTAGTATGCTTTTCATGCTACTTGGAATGAGAGGCCTTGCTGTATTCATGTATGCTTTAATGGCCCTTATCATGAGTATTGCTTTCATTTTATCGATGATTATTGATACAAATCCACTTAAAATAGATAAACTTTACGGCGTTGTCATTGGACAACTTCTATTAGCTTTAGTTTTCATGATTGTTATGTCAGTATTTGCTGTCAGTTTAGCAGCCAACATAGCTTCAATCATCTCTGCAGCTGGATTTTAAGTTTATTGCTTAACCTAATTATAAAAAGTTAAAAAGGCACCAATCAAGTATACTTGATTGGTGCCTTTTCTGCATTTCTGTACTATTAATTATTAACTTTAGCAATCTTACCCTGTTCAATATAAACAGCAAGAATTGATAAATCAGCAGGATTCACACCACTAATACGACTAGCTTGAGCTAATGTTTCTGGTTGAATCTTAATGAATTTTTGACGCGCTTCCGTCGCAATTCCTTCAATAGAATCGTAATCAATATTTGTTGGAATTTTTTTAGCTTCCATACGTTTTAACTTCGCAACTTTTTCTTGTGCTTTTTTAATATAGCCTTCGTACTTAAATTGGATTTCTACTTGTTCAATAATTCTATGGTCTAATTCATGGTCAGGACCTGGAATAAACTTCTCAATGTCTGCGTAAGTTACCTCAGGGCGACGTAAAAATTCATTAGCCAACACGCCATCTTTCAAAGCGGCACTATTATGTTCTGCTAAGAATGCATTCACATCTTCAGTAGGTTTAATACGGAATGATTGTAATCTAGCTTTTTCGGCTTCAATTTCAGCTTTTTTAGCTTTAAAAATAGCTAATCTCTTTTCAGAAATTAAACCAATATCATATCCTTTTTCAGTTAAACGTAAATCAGCGTTATCATGACGTAAGATTAAGCGATATTCAGCACGAGATGTTAATAGACGATAAGGTTCGTTTGTCCCTTTTGTTACTAAATCATCAATCATAACACCGATATAAGCGTCACTTCGATTTAACGTAAAATCTTCGCGGCCTAAAGCACGTAACCCAGCGTTAATTCCTGCCATTATTCCTTGTCCAGCAGCTTCTTCATATCCAGAAGTCCCGTTTGTTTGACCAGCGGTATATAAATTCTTCACTAATTTAGTTTCAAGCGTTGGTCGTAATTGATAAGGAGCCACGACATCATATTCAATCGCATAACCCGGACGCATTAATTCAGCGTTTTCAAGGCCCTTAATTGAATGAATAATATCTTGTTGGACTTCTTCCGGCATTGACGTAGAAAGGCCCTGAACGTAAAATTCGTCCGTTGAACGGCCTTCTGGTTCTAAGAAGAGCTGATGACGAGGTTTATCAGAGAAACGAACAATTTTATCTTCAATAGATGGACAGTAACGTGGACCCACACCTTTAATAATTCCTGAGAACATAGGTGCACGATCAAGGTTAGCATTAATAATCTCATGCGTTTTCAAGTTGGTATACGTTAACCAACAAGATAATTGATTTTTAACATCAATATAATCTTCATCAGGTGTTTCAAAACTAAAGTGGTTAGGTTCAACATCCCCTGGTTGTTCATCAGTCACACTGTAATCAATTGTATTCCCATCAACACGAGGTGGTGTTCCAGTTTTAAAACGTTCTAAATCAAATCCAAGAGCTTCAAGATTTTCAGATAATTTAATTGCAGGTTGTGAATTATTAGGACCTGATGAATAACTCAATTCGCCAATAATAATCTTACCGCGAGCAGCCGTTCCAACTGTTAAAACAACACTTTTAGAACGGTATTTTGCCCCAGTATTTGTTACAACACCATGACATTCGCCATCTTCAACAATTAAACTATCGACTGTTCCTTGACGTAACGTTAGGTTTTCTTCTTTTTCCATTGTATGTTTCATTTCACTTGAATAAAGATGTTTATCAGCTTGTGCCCGTAATGCTCTAACAGCTGGACCTTTACCAGTATTTAACATACGCATTTGTACATAAGTTTTATCGATGTTACGACCCATTTCGCCACCTAAGGCATCAATTTCACGTACAACAATTCCTTTAGCTGGACCACCAATTGAAGGATTACATGGCATAAAAGCAACCATGTCTAAACTAATTGTGATAAGTAATGTTTTATTACCCATTCGTGCAGCAGCGAGTGCTGCTTCTGAACCAGCATGTCCAGCACCAACCACAATTACATCATAATCTGGGCCGTCATAAGTTTTAATGTCCATTTATATTCTCCTATTTACTAACAATTATTTACCTAAACAGAATTGACTAAATAATTCTGTGAGTAATTCATCTTTGTAGCTATCACCAGTGATTTCACCAAGTAATTCCCAACTTCTAGTCATGTCAATTTGAACTAAATCGATTGGCATACCGGAAGCAATCCCAGTGATCACATCATCTAAAGCAGTCTCAGCTTGATTTAACAAGCCAATATGACGAGAATTAGTAATCATAACTGTTGTTTGGCTATTTTCAATTCCACCAAAGAATAAGTTAGCAATTTTTTCTTCAAGTTGCTTCACACCTTCATGATTTAAGACAGAAATAGAAATAATTTCCGTTGGATCAACCATACTTTCTAATTCTTTACGATCTAGATTTTCTGGTAAATCTGTTTTATTTAAGATAACAATTCGTTTATCATTCTGTGTTAATTTAATGAGCTGCTTATCTTCAGCAGACAAAGGTTCATTGCTATTCAAAACAAGCATGACTAAATCAGCTTGAACAATCGCTTCTTTCGAACGTTCAACCCCAATTTTTTCAACCTTATCTTCTGTATCACGAATACCGGCAGTGTCTACCAATTTCAAAGGTACACCCATAACGTTAACGTATTCTTCAATCACATCACGCGTTGTTCCAGCAACATCAGTTACAATGGCTTTATCTTCATGTAATAAGTGATTCAAAAGACTTGATTTACCAACATTAGGTCGACCAATTATGGCAGTAGCTAATCCTTCACGTAATACTTTACCTTGTTGCGCTGTTTGTAGTAATTCTTGAACATATTGCTTAACATCACGTGCTTTTTCAAGCAATAATTTAGTCGTCATTTCTTCACCAGCATCGTATTCTGGATAATCAATATTAACTTCAACTAATGCCAAAACATCTACGATATCTTTACGTAAATTGCGGATTAGACGTGCTAAATTACCATCTAACTGATTTAGTGCAACTTTCATTGAGCGATCTGTTTTAGCACGAATTAAATCCATAACAGCCTCAGCTTGAGATAAATCAATTCGACCATTTAAGAATGCTCGTTTTGTAAATTCACCAGGTTCAGCTAAGCGTGCCCCATTACTTAATAATAATTGTAAAATTTGATTCGTTGGTACAATACCACCATGACAGTTAATTTCAATCACATCTTCACGTGTAAATGTTTTAGGTGCTAACATAACTGAGACCATGACCTCATCGACTTCTTCATCCGTTTTAGGATTTAAAATATGTCCGTAGTTAATGGTATGACTATCAACGTTACCTAAATTTTTCCCTTTAAATACATTATTAGCAATTTGAACGGCATCCTCACCACTTAATCGAACAATTGAAATGGCACCTTCACCAGGTGGTGTTGATATAGCGGCAATTGTATCAAATTCTGTTAATTCTGGCATATCTTTAAATACTCCCTTCAAGTGCTCTATTAGCAGTTAATTAATCATATTCTTTAAATTTTTTCAAACAAAAAAAGGGCCCACTCCACGCCCTAAAAGGACGTGGATAAAGCACCTTCACTACTTTATCTAATATTAAGTTCAATGCCAATAATATACTTTTTTTACCGACATTTGTCAACAAGTCTGTTTGATGATTCTAATTCACTAACCACGAATACCGCGATTTTCTAATTTATTAGTAATCACTTTTAATTCATTAACATAACCAAGATATTCTTCTTCAGTCATATCAAATGAAGTAAAACAATTCGACATTTGTTTCATAATTCTATGTTTACTTCTTTTAGCTTTTCCAGTCAATGAGACATTCACACGGCGTTCATCCTCAGGATCTCTAGTCCGAAGAATCCAATCATCCTTTTCCATACGTTTTAAAAGTGGTGTTAATGTTCCGTTATCTAGATGTAACTTCGCACCAAGTTCCTTCACCATAACAGGTGACGTTTCCCACAATGAAAGTAACGTAATATATTGCGGATACGTTAAGCTAAATTCCTTCAGTGATTCTGTATAAAATTTATTGTAATCTTTTTGTGCTGTGTAAATAGCAAAACATAGTTCATCTTCTAATTTTTCTGGATCATGTTTTAAAGCCATGGGTGGGGACTCCCTTCTATTACTGACTATTTTTTATTTTTAGGCGCTACAATTACTGAGCGCTTAGGTTCTGTTCCAATCGATGTTGTTTTGATTCGGTTATTTCGTGCTAAATAAAAATGAATTTGCTTACGTTCGTTAGCAGGCATCGGGTCTAATTGTACCGTCTCACCCGTTCTAATAACATCCTTGGCCACTTTAATTGCAAGGCGCTCAATCGTTTCTTCGCGACGTTTACGGTAGCCACCAACATCTAGAATAACATTCATTCTGCTAACTGCTTTTTGATTCATATTAACTTGTGCTAAATATTGCAAAGCATTTAAACTTTTACCGTGTTTACCAATTAATAATCCTTGTTTACTCGTATTAAAATCATATGTTACCTGACGGCGCTCAAATTGAACATTAATTTCTGTATCAATACCCATTAATTCTGTAATGTCGGCCAAATAATAACCAACATCATGAACTGCTTTTTCATTAAGTTGACTTCTAGCAGCTTTTTCTGCTGCTGTTAGAGGCTTTGATGTAACACTATCTTTTTTTTCATCAATAATTTTCTTGCTTACTGGTTTTTCTGTTATTTTTTTTTCAATTAATTCAACTTCTGCCTTTTTGCGGCCAAAAAATAAAAATCCAGACTTACCTTCATTGATTATTTTAATTTCAATCTGTGTTTTTTCAAGCTTTAATGCAGCCAAACCGTTACTCACAGCTTGATCAACATTTTTTCCAGTAAATATGGGCATGTTCATCCTCCAAATATAATTATCATCGTTATATTATAGCACTAATTGACCCCTTATCTATACCCTTTTTCAGAACGATTTTTTTGAAAAGTTCTTTCATTTGACAAAATCTATAGGACTCAGCCTATAATGAAAATACTAAATATAAAAACTCGGAGGATTAATTCTATGAATAAATTAACAGACACATATGAATTAGCAAATGGTGTCAAAATTCCTGTTGTTGGTTTTGGTACTTGGCAAACACCAAGTGGTGATGTTGCTAAAGCATCTGTAAAATCAGCATTAGCTTCTGGTTACATACATTTAGATACTGCTGAAATGTACCACAATGAAAGTAGTGTTGGAGAAGGTATTGCCGAAAGCGGTGTTGCTCGTGAAGATATCTTTTTAACAAGTAAATTAGCTAATACAGCTCATACGTACGATGAAACACAAACAGCATTTGCACGAACATTAAAAGATTTAGGTGTTGATTACCTTGATTTATTCTTGATTCACTGGCCAAATCCTGCTGCTTATCGTGAAGATAATTGGGAAAGTCATCTTCAAGAAACATGGCGTGCATTTGAAGATCTTTATAATGAAGGTAAAATTAAAGCCATTGGTGTTTCTAACTTCCGTCCTCGTCATTTTAAAATTTTGGAAGAAACACAAACAATTACACCAATGATTAATCAAATTAGATTAGCTCCTGGTGATACTCCCAAAGAGACAATTGATTATTGTCACAAGCATAATATTCAATTAGAAGCTTATAGCCCATTAGGAACTGGTGCTATCTTTACGGAACCAACAATGGTTAAAATTGCTAATCGTATTGGTCGCAGTGTTGCACAAGTTACCTTACGTTGGTCATTACAAAATGGATTCTTACCACTTCCCAAATCTGTTCATGCTGACAGAATTGAAGAAAATACTCATTTATTTGATTTTGAATTATCTGATGAAGACATGGCAGAAATCAACTCTCTAGATGGTGTTGTTGGTCATGCTCAAGATCCAGATACAGCAACTTTCTAAAATGTTTCACGTGAAACAAAAATGCGTAACCAGATATATTCTGGTTACGCATTTTTAGTTATCTATAGTTTGATGATGCATTTGGCATGACTATTGCACATATGATGTAAACAATAATACCAGGGAATGCTGCACTCAGGACACTTAAAAGAACGTACCCTATTCTTGTTAATGTTGGGTCCCAGTTAAAAAATTCAGCAATACCACCGACAACACCAGCAATAATTCTATTATTAGATTTTGTTAATTTTCTCAATTTTAATCCTCCTCTTGTTAACCTTTTATGTAATTATATCCAAAATAAAAAACCAAAGCCACTAAATGGACTTTGGTTTTCAAAAATTACTTTTTGTTACGGCCCTTATAAGCTTTCTTTTTCGCTTTTTTAATAGCCTGTACTTTTTCTTTTTCAAGACGTACTTTTTCTTCACGTTCACGTGTAATTTTAAATGGATTATTAATTAACAATGTTTGTCCAACTGAGAATGCATTGGTAATAACCCAATATAATGACAAGGCTGATGGTAAGTTAACAGCTGTCACAAGAATCATTATTGGTGTACCATAAACCATCATCGTTGACATTGAGTTTGCTTCAGGTTGGGACATAACACCCAACTTAGAAACAAAGTAAGTTAAGATTGCAGCAAAAATTGGTAAGATGAAGTACGGATCTTTATCACCAAGCTGTAACCATAAAAATTCACCCGTCTTCAAAACGTTCGTTCTCAAAATAGCTTGATAAAGAGCTAATAAAATCGGCATCTGTACTAATAATGGTAAACATCCAGCAACAGGATTAATGCCTGCTTCTGCATATAATTTCTGTTGTTCTTCACGTAATTTTTGAACAGTTGCAGCATCTTTACCAGAATGCTTAGCTTGAAGTGCCTTCAATTGAGGTTGAACTTCAGCTGTTTTACGCATACTTTTTGTTTGATAAATCATTAATGGTAATAAAATAACCCTAATGATTATGGTAAAGATGATAATACCAACACCATAGTTCCCACCAAATAATTTTGAAAGGAAAATAATAGCCCTAGAGAAACTGAGGATGATACCGCCATCCCAAATTCCTGTACTATTTTCCGTTATTGGTGTTGTACTACATCCCGCTAGGACTAACATTAACCCCAACATACTTAATAGGACTAAAAATCGCTTACTCTTCTTTTTCACAAGAATACCCTCGCTCACTTTATTAGTCTAAAATTTTAGCTATTTTTAAAACATGTGTTAATTGTTTCTTGGATTCCTCTTGCGACAACCAAGCAACAGATGGTCTAGCAATAACCAAAAAATCGCAATCTTGTTTAAGATCTGGTTTCAATTCTAACAACGATTGACGAATACGGCGTTTAACCCAATTACGAGCAACAGCATTCCCAATACGTTTTCCAACTGAAATTCCAACTCTAAAATGAGCTTGTTCTGGTTTTTCCATCATATATATAACATACTTTCGGTTCGCACAAGATTGACCTTTTTTAAAAACTGTTTGGAACTCTGCTTCTTTTTTAACGCGATATGATTTTCTCATGTAATATCTCCAGTTAAATAGATACTGTATCTTTGTAATAAAAAAAACCACTGAAATCAGTGGTCTATGCAGACAATACTTTTCTACCTTTACGGCGTCTACGTGCTAAGACGTTACGGCCGCCTTTTGTACTCATGCGTTTACGGAAACCATGCACGCGTTCACGGTGACGTTTTTTAGGTTGGTATGTTCTTTTCATAATTTAGGCACCTCCTTAAATACTTAATGTTTCAACTAATCGGTATCTTGATAAAAATAAGATACCAGTGACGTCAATTTCACTTACCGGAATATAATACCATACTTCTTTCTTCTATGAAAGAAAATTATTAGAATTCAATGTAATTTAGTTATCCACACTTTTTCGCTATTTATTTTTTAGTTGTGGATGAGTTGTGAAACACATCTTGTCGTCCACAACTCGGAACACACACTTTTTCACAATAAACAGCCTGTTAATAAGTTATACACACCCTTAACTAAAAACTGTTAATAACTAATGAAAATCCTTTAATAACATACTTTATTTCAATCACTCATTTGTGGATAACATGGCAAACAAAACTGGTTTATCTTTTTATGCCCACCCCTGTGGAAAACTTATTAATGACCCTGTTATTATTTTTTACACATTTTTTTAAACCTGTGGAAAACCCTTCTTTAAAATGCTAAACTGTAGTTACGATTTATTTAAACAAGGAGGCTTTTTGTGCTTACTCTCGAAAATTTATGGTCCTCACTGACTGATTATTTCAAAACGCAACTCAACCCTGTTAGTTACGAAACTTGGATTTCATCAGCTGAACCAAAACAATTTATTAATAACGACCTTATTATTGAGCTACCCTCCCAGCTACATAAAACTTACTGGATACAACATCTAGCACCAAAAGTTGTTGCGTTTCTTTACGAATCAACTGGTGAAGAAATCAATCCCGTTTTAAAAATAAAGGGTGAATTAACCGCGGGCGGCCAATCAAATATGGCAGTATCAAATAGTTCAAACTCTAATAACGATAATGTCCCTACCTTTATGCGTGATGCCAAATTAAACGATAGATATACCTTTAGTACCTTCGTTACTGGAAAAGGTAATCAGATGGCCCACGCTGCTGCTTTGGTTGTTTCTGAAGAACCTGGCCGCTTGTACAACCCGCTCTTTTTCTATGGTGGTGTTGGTTTGGGTAAAACCCATTTAATGCACGCAATTGGTCACCAAATGCTTCTAAACAATCCTGATGCAAAAGTAAAATACGTTACAAGTGAAGCATTTACTAACGGCTTCATTAACTCACTTCGAAATAATACGCCCGAAGATTTCCGAAAAGAATATCGTAGTGTTGATCTCTTACTGGTGGATGATATTCAATTTTTTGCCGATAAAGAATCAACACAAGAAGAATTTTTCCATACATTTAACTCTTTATATGATGATAAAAAACAAATTGTCTTATCATCTGATCGTTTACCAAACGAAATACCAAAATTACAAAAACGTCTTATATCTCGCTTTAAATGGGGTCTTTCAGTTGATATAACCCCTCCTGATTTAGAAACTAGAATTGCTATTTTAAGAAATAAATCTGATGCTGAAAATCTTGAAATACCAGATGATACATTAAGTTATATTGCTGGCCAAATCGATTCGAATATTCGTGAACTTGAAGGCGCTTTGGTTAGAGTACAAGCGTACGCGACCTTATCAAACTCAGAAATAACAACGAGTTTAGCCGCCGATGCCTTAAAAAACTTAAGTTTAAAAGATAAATCAAATGAAATTTCAATTGCTATTGTTCAAGATCGGGTTGCTAAATATTTCCACGTTACTGTGGGCGATTTAAAAGGAAAAAAACGTGTTAAAGCAATTGTTATGCCACGTCAAATTGCTATGTACTTAAGTCGCGAACTTACCGACAATTCCTTACCTAAGATTGGATCTGAATTTGGTGGTAAGGATCATACAACGGTTATTCATGCTCACGAAAAAATTGCTGTAATGTTAGAAACTGATGACAAACTTCAGCGTCAAATTTCAGATCTTAAGAGTGAACTTAACCAATAATAGTTGTGGGCAATTGTGGATAAGGCGGCTTGTTTACTCACAGGTTATCCACATGTGAATTCTTTTATTTACATGGTCCCAACGTATTTCTTAACATGATTAACAGGCCCTACTACTGCTTCTATTCTTTTATTACTTAATTAATAACTAAACTTACCGGAGGATTTACTATGGAATTTACAATTAATCGATCAGCATTCATTAAACAATTAACAGATGTTCAAAGAGCTATTTCTTCAAAAACAACAATTCCTATATTAACGGGTATCAAAGTTGTCTTAACTGCTTCTGGTTTACTTTTAACAGGTAGTGATGCAGATGTTTCTATTGAAACTTTTTTATCTGTTGAAGATGAATCTAATAACTTAACAATTGAATCAACTGGTGAAATTGTGCTACCTGCACGATTCTTTAGCGAAATTGTTAAAAAATTACCGCAAGATACTTTTTCATTAACAGTGACTGATGGTTATCAAACTGAGATTACTTCTGGATCAGCCTCATTCAATATTAATGGGTTAGATGCAAATAACTATCCTCACTTACCAGAAATTGATACTGATGATAATTTAATTTTTTCGGGATCAATCTTAAAACAAATTATTAGCCAAACTGTTATTGCCGTTTCTAACCAAGAAAGTCGCCCTATTTTAACTGGTGTTCACTTTGTCATTGAAAATGGTGAGTTTTTAGCAGTCGCAACAGATAGTCATCGTTTGAGCCAACGTAAAATTACATTGGAAGGCGCAAACGATGCAAAATATGATGTTATTATTCCTGGTAAATCTTTAGTAGAATTATCACGAATGATTGACGATTCTAATCCAGATATTGAAATGCGTATTTCAGAAAACCAAGTACTCTTTATTCTTGGAAATACCTCATTTTATTCACGTTTATTAGAAGGAAATTATCCTGATACAACTCGTCTAATTCCTAAAGAATCAGCTACAGACATTGAGTTTAATGCGCCTAAATTATTATCAGCAATTGAACGTGCGTCATTACTATCACATGAAAGCCGTAATAACGTTGTTAAACTAGCGATTAATACGGCAGAACAAAAAGTTGTCATTTATAGTAACTCGCCTGATGTTGGTAATGTTGAGGAAGCATTAGAATTTAGCAATTTATCAGGAAATGATCTTGAAATTTCATTTAATCCAGACTATATGAAAGATGCTTTAAGATCATTTGGACAAACTGAAATTAAAGTTGCGTTTACACAACCATTACGACCATTTACCTTAGTCCCAACTGAAGATACAACGCAATTTATTCAATTAATTACACCAGTTCGAACATTCTAATTAATTGTTCGTGTATGAATAACTAATAAAAATAGAGTAAAAGCAGCCAATAAAACTGTTTTTACTCTATTTTTTTAGGTAAATTATATTAAAAGTGAGAAATGAATTTTATGGTTTGATTTTGACTAAAAAAATAAGGCAATAGTGAATTGTAGTCATTTAATTAAAAATATAGCCTTTTAAGTAATTTTAGAGTAAAAAGACTAATTAAAACTTAAATCGCTTAAATCGGCTTAAAATGAGATGTGAAATTGTAATTTTGCGAAAAAAAAGGTATAATAGAAAAGGAAGAAAATGGAGGTTGACGACAATTGAAATCAGATATTTATTTAGAAACACCTTACATGATGCTACAACAAGTTTTGAAATCAGAAACAATTATTAATTCTGGTGGCGAAGCAAAATGGTTTTTACGTGAAAATGAAGTCCTTGTAAATGGTGAATTAGAAGACCGACGTGGACGTAAATTATACCCTGGCGATGTTATTGAAGTTCCAGGTATTGCAATTATTACGATGCATTCAATGGACGAAAAGTAGGCTTATCAATGTATCTAGAAAATTTAACCTTGAGGGATTATCGTAACTATGAAGATTTAAATATCTCATTTTCACCAGCAATCAATATATTACTTGGTGAAAATGCTCAGGGTAAAACGAATTTATTGGAAGCAATTTATGTGTTATCAATGACTCGAAGTCATAGAACGAATAATGATAAAGAGTTGATTAAGTGGGATAAGACAGCTGCGATAATCCAAGGTCGGGTGAATAAGCAAGTAGGGTCATTGCCACTCGAGATTCAAATTAATTCTAAAGGTAAAAAAGCTAAAGTTAATCATCTTGAACAGGCCAAATTGTCACAGTACATTGGACAGTTCAATGTGATTTTGTTTGCACCAGAGGATTTAGCCCTTGTAAAGGGTGCCCCATCAGTAAGAAGAAGATTTGTTGATATGGAATTTGGCCAAATTAATGCACGTTATTTATATAATTTAGGTCAATACCGAACTATTTTGAAACAGCGTAATCAATATCTAAAACAGTTACAGCATAAAAAAGACCAAGATTTAGTTTTTTTAGATGTATTATCTGATCAATTAGCTGCTTTTGGCGCAGAAATTGTACATCAACGCTTAATATTTCTTAAACAACTTGAATTCTGGGCTAACCAATTACAAGAAGAGATTACACAGTCCGCTGAAACGTTAACATTTGAGTATGCCACTCATTTGGAAAACGCGTCAGAAAAAACGATTGAACAGTTGTATACGCAATTACAAAATGATTTAAAAAAATCAATAAAAAAAGAAATATTTCAAGGGACAACCTTAGCTGGGCCACATCGTGATGATGTGCGTTTTTTAATTAACGGCAAAAACGTTCAAACATATGGATCTCAAGGACAACAAAGAACAACAGCATTATCAGTCAAATTAGCCGAAATTGAGTTAATGAAAGAGGAAACTGGGGAATATCCAGTCCTTCTTTTGGATGATGTTCTTTCTGAATTGGATGATATGCGTCAAACACATCTTTTGAAGACGATTCAAAATAAGGTTCAAACATTTTTAACAACACCAAACTTAAGTGGTATTGCTAGATCGTTAATTAATGAACCTAAGATTTTTCATATTAATCAAGGTAACTTACTCGAAGAGGAGGAACATATAGTTGACTGATCAAGAGAAACAAGCTGAAATAGCAGAAGAATTACATGAAGAAAAAGCAAAAGAATATGATGCGAGCCAAATTCAAGTTTTAGAAGGACTTGAAGCTGTTAGAAAACGTCCCGGTATGTATATTGGAACAACGGCTTCACAAGGTCTTCATCACTTAGTTTGGGAAATTATTGATAATGGTATCGATGAAGCATTGGCTGGTTTTGCCGATGAAATTAATGTTGTTGTCGAAAAAGACAACAGTATAACAGTTCGTGATAATGGACGTGGTATCCCTGTTGATATCCAAGCAAAAACAGGCCGTCCAGCGCTTGAAACCGTTTTTACAATTTTACATGCTGGGGGTAAATTTGGCGGTGGTGGTTATAAAGTTTCTGGTGGACTTCATGGAGTTGGTGCTTCAGTTGTTAATGCATTATCAACTGAGCTAGATGTTCAGGTTATTCGTGAAGGTAAAGTCTACGGTATGGACTTTGCTCGCGGTAAAGTTAAAACAGAGATGTCAGTTGTAGGTGAAGCACCTGAAAATGAACATGCAACGATTGTTCATTTTGTACCGGATTCTGATATTTTTACGGAAACAACTGTCTATGATATTAAAGTATTAACAACGCGAATTCGTGAATTAGCATTCTTGAATAAAGGCCTTAAAATTACGATTGATGATAAACGTGATGGTGGACCCGGATTACAAGAATTCCATTATGCCGGTGGTATTAAGCATTATGTTGAATACTTAAATAAAAATAAAGATGTTATTTTCCCAGAACCTATCTATGTTGAAGGTGAACAAAAAGGGATTATTGTTGAAGTTGCCCTCCAATATACAGATGATTATCATAGTAATTTATTAACTTTCACAAATAATATTCATACTTATGAGGGTGGTACTCATGAATCTGGTTTTAAGACAGCCTTAACCCGGGTTATAAATGATTACGCTCGTAAAAATAATCTTATGAAAGAAAATGATGCTAATCTTTCTGGTGAAGATGTTCGTGAAGGATTGACGGCTGTTGTCAGTATTAAACATCCAGATCCTCAATTTGAAGGTCAAACAAAAACAAAATTAGGTAATTCAGATGCGCGTACGGTTACTGATCGTACTTTCTCTGAACATTTTACTAAGTTTTTAATGGAAAATCCTAAAGAAGCTAAAATTATTGTAGAAAAAGGCTTATTAGCTGCTAGAGCTCGAGTAGCTGCTAAACATGCTCGTGAAGTAACACGTAAAAAAAGTGGGCTTGAAATCAGTAACTTACCCGGTAAGTTAGCTGATAATACAAGTAAAGATCCTGCAATTAGTGAATTATTTATCGTCGAAGGTGATTCAGCCGGCGGTTCAGCTAAACAGGGTCGTTCACGGTTAACACAAGCTATCTTACCGATTCGTGGTAAGATTTTGAATGTTGAAAAAGCAAGTTTAGATAAAATTTTAGCCAATGAAGAAATTCGTTCATTATTTACAGCTATGGGAACAGGTTTTGGTGGCGAATTTAATGTTGAAAAAGCTAATTATCATAAATTAATTATTATGACTGATGCTGATGTCGATGGTGCCCATATTAGAACGTTATTATTAACACTGTTCTATCGTTACATGCGTCCACTTGTTGAAGCAGGATTCGTGTATATTGCGCAACCACCTTTATATCAAATTAGACAAGGTAAGATGATTCGTTATGTCGATACTGAAGAAGAATTAGAAGAAATTCAAGGGCAATTGGCACCAACACCAAAACCCGTTATTCAACGATATAAAGGTCTTGGAGAAATGGATGCTTCTCAATTGTGGGAAACAACTATGGATCCAGATGCTCGTCGTTTATTACGTGTTAACGTCGACGATGCCATTGAAGCTAATGATGTCTTTAATATGTTAATGGGTGATCGTGTAGAACCTAGACGTGAATTTATTGAAAAAAATGCCACTTACGTAGAAAACTTAGATATTTAAAAACTTAGTCGTAAAGGAGGTTGAAAATTTTGGCAGAAGAATTACCAGCTACAAGCCGGATAAAAGATGTTAATCTTTCCGGAGAAATGAAAAAATCATTCTTGGATTATGCTATGAGCGTTATTGTTGCTCGTGCACTTCCTGATGTTCGAGATGGGTTGAAACCTGTCCATCGTCGTATTTTATACGGGATGAGTGAATTAGGGATTACGCCTGATAAACCATACAAAAAATCAGCTAGAATTGTTGGGGATGTTATGGGTAAGTACCATCCTCATGGTGATTCATCGATTTATGAAGCGATGGTTCGTATGGCCCAAGACTTTAGTTACCGTTACATGTTAGTTGATGGGCATGGTAACTTTGGTTCTGTCGATGGTGATGGCGCTGCTGCTATGCGTTATACTGAAGCTAGAATGAGTAAAATAGCTGTTGAAATGATGCGTGATATCAATAAAGATACCATTGATTTCATGGATAATTACGATGGCAGTGAACATGAACCAGTTGTTTTACCTGCGCGTTTTCCTAACTTATTAGTTAATGGTGCAACAGGTATTGCCGTTGGTATGACAACGAATATTCCGCCACATAATTTGTCAGAAGTTATTTCTGGATTACATATTTTGATGGATAATCCTGATGCAACTGTGGCTGATTTGATGGAGGCTATCCCTGGTCCTGATTTTCCAACTGGGGCTACTGTTCTAGGTAAATCTGGTATTCGTAAAGCTTACGAAACAGGTAAGGGAACAATAACAATTCGTTCAAAAGTTGAAATTGAAGAACAAAAGAATGGTAAAGAACGTATTATCGTTGATGAACTTCCTTACATGGTTAATAAAGCACGTTTAATTGAACGTATTGCTGATTTAGCTCGTGATAAAAAAATTGAAGGTATCACTGATATTAATGATGAGTCTGATCGTGAAGGATTACGAATTGTGATCGATATTCGTCGTGATATGAGTGCTTCAGTTGTGTTGAATAACCTTTATAAATTAACGTTATTACAAACATCTTTCAGTTTTAATATGCTAGCAATCGTTAATGGTATTCCAAAAGTTCTAAGTTTAAAGGAAATGCTTGTTTATTACCTTGAACATCAAGAAAAAGTTATCCGTCGTCGTACGCAATTTGAATTGAAAAAGGCACGTGCTCGCGCACATATCCTTGAAGGTTTAAGAATTGCACTCGATCATATTGATGAAATTATTAGAATTATCCGTAGCTCAAATACGGGTGAACTTGCTAAAAATCAATTGATGGGTAATTATGGTTTATCAGATAAACAAGCTCAAGCTATTTTAGATATGCGATTAGTTCGTTTAACTGGTTTAGAACGTGAAAAAATTGAAGAAGAATATCAAAATTTAATGGCATCAATCGCTGATTTTGAAGATATTTTGGCTCATGACTCACGTATTCATGATATTATTTATCAAGAATTGTTAGATTTACAAGCTAAATTTGGTGATGAACGTCGTACTGAATTATTAATTGGCGAAGTATTGAATCTTGAAGATGAAGATTTGATTGAAGAAGAAGAAGTTATGATTACATTAACGCATAACGGTTATGTAAAACGTCTTGCAACTGATGAATTCAAAGCACAAAACCGTGGTGGCCGTGGCGTTCAAGGTATGGGTGTTCATGATGATGACTTTATTGAACATCTTGTGTCGACATCAACGCATGATACCCTACTATTCTTCACGAATGCTGGTAAAGTGTACCGTATGAAGGGGTATGAAATTCCTGAATATGGACGCACAGCTAAAGGAATTCCTGTCATTAATCTTTTAGGGGTTAATTCTGGTGAGAAAATCCAAGCTGTTATCAACGTAAGCAAGCAAGAAAATGATGAACGTTATCTTTTCTTTACGACGCTTAACGGAACAGTTAAGAGAACACCGGTGTCAGAATTTTCTAACATACGAAATAATGGTTTAAAAGCGATTAAATTGCATGATGAAGATGAATTAATTAACGTTGCTATCACAGATGGCACGCAGAATATGATTATTGGAACGCATCGAGGTTACGCAGTATCATTTGCTGAAAATGATGTTCGTTCAATGGGTCGTTCTGCTTCTGGTGTTCGTGGTATTCGGTTAAGAGAAGATGATTACGTTGTAGGAGCTGATTTATTAGCTGCTGATAGTCACGTATTTATCATTTCTGAAAAAGGATACGGTAAGCAAACACCCGCTTCGGCTTATGCAATTAAAGGCCGTGGTGGAAAAGGAATTAAGACAGCTAACATTTCTGAAAAGAATGGACCAATTGCTGGGTTAGCAACCGTTCAAGGTGATGAAGATATCATGTTAATTACGGATCAAGGTGTTATGATTCGCTTTAATGTGAAGAACGTGTCAAAAACGGGCCGTGCTACTTTAGGAGTTCATTTAATTCGAATTGATGAGAATGCTAAAGTTGCAACAATGGCAAAAGTTGAAGCTACTCCTGAAGAAACAACTACTATTTTAGATGCAGTTGTATCAGACGTTGAAAGTGAAACAAATGACTTAGAATAAACTAAATTAAAAAAATAAAATAAAATCCTAATTAACGGCGTACTTAATAAGTGTGTAGTTAATTAGGATTTTCTTGCTTTAAGTGAATGGCAGTGATATAATTTTAGTTCGTAAGTGTCTATGGCATTAAATAGATAACTTTCCTTGTTCTTGCCACGAGGTAAGGACCTAAAGTCCATAAGGAGGTGTAAACAGTCATGAGTAAATATGAAATTACTTATATCATCCGTACCGATCTTGATGAAGCAGCTAAAGCAGCTTTGATCGAACGTTTCGATGGTATTTTAACAAGTAATGGTGCAGAAATCGTTACTTCAAAAGACTGGTCAAAACGTCGTCTTGCATACGAAATCAGCGGTTATAATGAAGGTATCTACCATATCATTAATGCTACAGCCGATGACGATATCGCAATTAACGAATTTGATCGTCTTTCAAAGATTAATGAAGGAATCTTGCGTCATATGATCATTAACAGAGATGAAAAATAATTCATTTTAATAAAATAACGGAGAGGAGCAATACATTATGATTAATAGAACAGTACTTGTCGGACGTTTAACAAGAGACCCTGATTTACGCTACACAGCTAGTGGTGCTGCAGTTGCAACTTTTACAGTTGCAGTTAATCGACAATTCACGAACGCTTCTGGCGAACGTGAAGCCGATTTTATTAACTGTGTTATCTGGCGAAAAGCAGCCGAGAACTTCGCTAACTTTACGCATAAAGGTTCTTTAATTGGTGTCGATGGACGAATTCAAACGCGTTCATATGATAATCAACAAGGAACTCGCGTGTATGTTACTGAAGTTGTCGTAGAAAACTTTTCGTTGCTTGAATCAAAATCTCAATCAAGCCAACAACAAGGTAACGCTAATAATCAAAGCAGCGCTCCTCAATCAAGTTCATCATCAAATAACAATGCTAACCCATTTGGTGGCGCAAGTTCGAATAATAATTCAAACACAACGCAATCTAATGATTCAGCAACAGTTGATCCATTTGCAAATAATGGCCAACAAATTGATATTTCTGATGACGACCTACCATTCTAATTAGAGGAGGAAACTCACATGGCACAACAACAACAACGTAGAGGTGGTGGCGGTGGCGCACGTCGTCGACGTAAAGTTGACTTCATCGCAGCTAACCACATCGATTATATCGATTATAAAGATACAGACTTGTTAAAACGTTTCATTTCAGAACGTGGTAAGATTTTACCTCGTCGTGTTACGGGAACAAGCGCTAAAAACCAACGCAGTTTAACAATTGCAATTAAACGCTCACGTATTATGGGCTTATTACCATTCGTTTCAGAAGAATAGTAATATCTAGGGAAGACTATGCAAATAGTCTTCCCTTTTTTTGTACTATCAGCAAGATTTGTGCAGGTAAATGGGGAATGTGATAAAATAGATAACATCTAGGATTTACAGATGAGGAGATACTATGAAAAAGTTCCTTTCAAACGAGAAACTTCCCAGTTTTTTGAAGAATGAACGCTTAAGATGGATTGCGATTTTTATCGTAATTATGTCTTTATTTAGTGTTGTTCTGTCTTTTACAGTTAATTTATTTTTAGGACTTATATTGTTAATTATTGCGTTGGGTGCTACCAGCGCAAGTATGTATATTATGTCCCAAATTACGGCAAATACTAATGAATATATATCGGAATTATCATATCGTATTAAACGTAGTGAACAAGAAGCGCTTATCAAAATGCCAATTGGTATTTTGATTTTTAACGAACAAAATGAGATTGAGTGGGTTAATCCATACTTACAACCTTATTTTGAAAAAAATGATATTTTAGGTAAGAAAATAGAGAGCGTCGATGAATCGTTATCGACGATTATTACAGATAACGCTGAGACTAAAGGCTTGGTGAAAGTAACATGGCATGAAAAAGATTTTGAAATGATCATACAAAATGATATTCATGTTGCTTACCTGATGGATATTACGCGTTATTCATCAATTGAAAAAGAATTTGAAGCAGAGCGCGTTGTTATCGGTCAAGTGTTCTTAGATAATTATGATGAAGTAACGCAATCTATGTCAGATAAGAATGTTTCTAATTTAAGTAACTTTGTCACAAATGAGTTATCTAATTGGGCGCGTCGTTATGGGATGTATTTAAAAAGAACGGATTCAGATCGATTTTTTATTTTAGTTCATGCCCATTCTTTACAACAAATTGAAGAAGAAAAATTTAAAATTTTAGATCGAATTCGCGATCGGACATCCAAACAAAACTTTCCGCTCACATTGAGCATGGGAATTGCCTATGGCGATGGCGATTTGAATTCACTTGCAAAATTAGCTCAAAGCAATTTAGATCTTGCTTTAGGTCGAGGTGGGGATCAAGTTGTCGTTAAATCACCTGAAGAGCAAGCAAGATTTTATGGTGGTAAAACTAATCCGATGGAAAAACGGACTCGGGTTCGTGCTAGAATGATTTCTCAAGCGTTACAAGAAATAATGAAACCAATGGACCAAGTCTTCGTTATGGGACATCAGAGCCCAGATATGGACTCTGTAGGAGCTTGTTTGGGCATTAGACGAATCGCTTTGATGAATAATATGAAATGTTGGATTGTTTTAGATCAAACCGCTATTCATTCAGATGTACAACGATTGATGGAAGAGTTAGATCAATATCCTGATATCAAATATAATATTATTACACCTGAAGAAGCAGTAGAAAAAGCAACAGAACAGAGTTTACTGGTGATGGTTGATCATTCTAAACCCTCTATTTCTGGTAGTCCTGAATTGTATGAAAAACTTAAAAATCGTCTGATGGTTATTGATCATCATCGTCGTGGAGAAGAATTCCCTGAAAATCCAATGTTAGTTTATATTGAACCTTATGCATCATCAACCTGTGAACTGATTACTGAAATGTTTGAATATCAATCAAAAGATAGTGAACCAATTAATAAAATTGAAGCAACTGCGATGTTAACGGGAATTATTATTGATACGAAGTCGTTTTCATTAAGGACGGGTACACGAACATTTGATGCAGCCAGTTATTTAAGGTCCGTTGGGGCTGATTCAACAATGGTTCAAAACTTTATGAAAGAAAATGTTGATAGTTACTTGAAGCGTAATCATTTAATTGATAAAGTAGAGTTCATTAATACTGATTTAGCATTATGTGTGGGTGAAGATGATACGATTTATGACCCAGTTACAGCAGCACAGGCAGCAGATTCATTATTATCTATTTCAAGTGTATCAGCGTCATTTGTTGTCACAAAACGATCAGAAAATCGTGTTAGTATCTCTGCTAGAAGTACAGGGACGACTAATGTTCAAGTTGTTATGGAACAAATGGGCGGCGGCGGTCACTTATCAAATGCTGCGACTCAGTTAACTGGTGTGAGTGTAAGTGAAGCTGCAGAACAATTAGTTAATATTTTAACGACAAAAAAAGATGAAATTAAGGAGTAGTTGATTATGAAAGTTATATTTTTAGAAGATGTTCGCGGAAAAGGTAAACGTGGAGAAATTAAAGAAGTACCAAGCGGCTATGCTCAAAATTTTTTAATTAAAAATGGTAAAGCAAAATTAGCTACAAATTCAGCAATGAGTTCTTTAAAGGGACAACAAAAAGCTGAAGAAAAAAAAGCTGAAGAAATTTTAAAAGAAGCTAAAGATGAAAAAATCGTTTTAGAAGATGATAAGACAGTTGTTGAATTAACAGCTAAAGCGGGCGAAGATGGCCGTTTATTTGGCTCAATTCCTAGCAAGCAAATTGTACAAGCTATGGAAAAACAATACGGAATTAAAATCGACAAACGTAAAGTTGAACTACCAGAACCAATTCGTGCCTTAGGATTCACGAATGTACCTGTTAAGTTACATGTTGATGTAACAGCAATGATTCGTGTTCATGTTTCGGCTAATAACTAAAGTAGTATTTATTTGAAAAGCTGGCAAAATTTGATTTTGTCCAGCTTTTTTCTTGATTTTAGAAGTAAGGAGAACACGATAAAATGAATAATGAACTATTAACAGACCAAACGCCACCACAGAATATTGAAGCGGAACAAGCCGTTTTGGGCGCTGTCTTTTTAAAGAGTGATGCTCTTGTTGAGGCAATGGAATACTTGGAGCCCGAAGACTTCTATCAACGTCGCCATCAATTGATATTTGCGGCTATGGTGGATCTGAATGATAAAGATGAAGCTATTGATATTGTTACGATTCAAGATAATTTAACTTCTAAAAATCAAATGGATGATATTGGCGGTGTTAGCTATATTGTTGAATTAGCTGGCTCTGTACCAACGGCTGCGAACGTTCAGTATTATGCTAAAATTGTTGAAGAAAAATCAATGATTCGACGCTTAATTGCGACAGCGACATCTATTGCAACTAAGGGTTTATCACAAGATGATGATGTTGCAACGCTTTTAGATAATGCTGAACGTGAAATTATGAGCGTATCTGAAAAAAGAAATAGTAGTGGTTTTCAAGCTATCGCTGATGTATTAAAAAGTACATTTACAAATATTGAAAAGTTAGCTAAAGAAGGCGATACAATTACTGGATTGTCGACAGGTTATCCAGAGTTGGATAAAATGACTGCCGGGTTACATCCAGATGAGTTAATCATTTTAGCTGCTCGTCCGGCTGTTGGTAAAACAGCTTTTGCGTTGAATATTGCTCAAAACGTAGCAACTAAAACTGATGAAACTGTCGCTATTTTTAGTTTAGAAATGTCAGCAGAATCATTAGTTAGTCGTATGTTATGTGCTGAAGGTAGTATTAATGCGAATCACTTACGAACGGGACAATTAGACGAATCAGAATGGTCAAATTTGATTGTGGCAATGAATTCATTATCAAAGGCTAATATCTTTATTGATGACACTGCTGGGTCAAAGATGGCTGAAATTCGGGCAAAATGCCGTCGATTAGCGAAGGAAAAAGGTGGACTAGGGTTAATCGTTGTTGATTATTTACAGTTGATTGAAGGTTCAGGACGCGAAAGTCGACAACAAGAAGTCTCAGAAATTTCTCGTCAAATGAAGAAATTAGCGAAAGAATTAAGTGTTCCAGTTATTGCATTGTCTCAATTATCCCGTGGTGTTGAACAACGCCAAGATAAACGACCAGTGTTATCAGATATTCGTGAATCTGGTTCTATTGAACAAGATGCAGATATTGTTGCATTTTTGTATCGAGATGATTATTATGAACGCGATACTGATGAAGATGAAGACGGGAATCTACCTGATCCAAGGGATGAAGATGACCAAAATGTTGGTGAAGTTGAAGTTATTATTGAAAAAAACCGTGGTGGCGAACGAGGTACAGTTAAATTATTATTTGTTAAATCATATAATAAATTCTCGTCACTTGCCTATAGACCAGAAGGCTAGAAAATATTCCTTAGTGGGATATTTTTTTTGAATAAAAAGAGAAACGTTCGTTATATAGTTGATAAATGTTTATATAAAATACAAACGTTCGTATTTTAGTTGTATTTGAACTGCTTTATTGCTATAATATTCTAGGATTGTATTTATGAATTTAAAATATAAATTATGAGGTGGATGAAAATATGTCATCAGTAGTTGTAGTAGGTAGCCAATGGGGCGATGAAGGAAAAGGTAAAATTACAGATTTCTTAAGTCAAAATGCCGATGTTATTGCACGGTATCAAGGTGGCGATAACGCCGGACACACAATTGTATTTGAAGGCAACACTTACAAATTACATTTGATTCCATCAGGTATTTTCTTTCAAGATAAATTAAGTATCATTGGTAATGGGGTTGTTGTGAATCCTAAAGCTTTATGTGAAGAACTTGATTATCTACAAAAACTCGGCGTTAAAGGAGATAATTTACGTATTTCTGACCGCGCTCATGTTATTTTGCCATACCATATTCTACTTGATGGCTTACAAGAAGCTGCTAAAAAAGAAGATAAGATTGGGACGACTAATAAAGGTATTGGACCAGCTTATATGGATAAAGCTGCTAGAATTGGTATTAGAATTGCTGATTTAATGGAAAAAGAAACTTTCTCAGCAAAATTAAAAAATAATTTAGAACAAAAAAATCGTGAATTTACAAAATTATATGATCATGAACCACTTGAATTTGATGATATTTTTGAAGAATATTTTGCCTATGGCCAACGTTTGAAACGATACGTAATGGACACGTCAGTTATTATTAATGATGCACTAGATTCTGGTAAGAAAGTCTTATTTGAAGGTGCACAAGGTGTTATGTTAGATATTGATCATGGAACGTACCCATTTGTAACTTCTTCAAATCCAATTGCAGGTGGCGCAACAGTCGGTGTTGGTGTTGGACCTGCTCAAATAAATACAGTTGTTGGTGTCTGCAAAGCCTATACATCACGTGTAGGGGATGGTCCTTTTCCAACTGAACTATTAGATGAAATCGGTGATACTATCCGTGAAGTTGGACATGAATATGGTGTAACAACAAAACGTCCACGTCGTATTGGCTGGTTTGATAGTGTTGTTATGAATCATTCCAAACGTGTTTCAGGATTGACTAACTTATGTTTAAACAGTATTGATGTTTTAACTGGATTAAAAGAAGTTAAAATTTGTACAGCATACGAATTAAATGGTGAAATTATTCATCGTTATCCAGCTAGTTTTAAAGAATTATCTCAATGTAAACCAGTATATGAAACATTACCTGGTTGGACTGAAGATATTACTCAAATGAAAACTCTTGCAGAATTACCTGAAAATGCTAGAAATTATATTAGACGTATTGAAGAAATCGTTGATGTTAAAATTTCAACATTCTCAGTTGGACCCGATCGTGATCAAACAAATGTTTTAGATGATGTTTGGGCATAAATAAGTAATAGGTTGATAGTAATGTGAGAAAAGTCAAAGTTAATACTTTGATTTTTTTTTATTTAATCAATAACTAAGTAGATAAATAACCTTAATTAATTAGAGCTTAAAAATTTATATAACTTATATATTTGATAAGTCGAATATGTTGCATACGCTTTCTTTGGATGTTACTATCGGTATGTAGACAAATATATTATGAGGAGGAAACATGATGACAAATGAAGATAGATTAGATGCAAAGAAAGATCAAATTAAGGGTAAAGTAACAGAAACTAAAGGTAAATTGACAGGAGACAAGCAAGAAGAAGTTAAAGGTAAAGCGGAAGGTTTCCTTGGTAAAGCGAAAGATAAATTAGAAGATGTCAAAGATGATGTTGCAGAAAAAATAGATGAAGTTATGGACAAACGTAAAAAGAAATAGTAATTTCATTGGGTTCTCGCACTGCTTACAATAAGCAGTGCGAGTTTTTTTTATTTCTTTTTATTAGCCGAAGTTAGATAAATAATAGGCTTATCTTGTGAGTATAGTACCTATCAGTTCATCTTATTCACTCAGATATTCATAGATCTTATTTTGTTTAACTTTATGTGATTAATTAAGCAACGAGGAAAACAAAGATAGTTATTTATCTTTATTTTTTGGTGTATATAAGTTTAAGTACCTGGGAAAGAGATTCATTAAGTTTCATAGATTGAGCGTAATAAAATCGTTTCATTTGCAAGCGATTTCAAATAATGGTATATTACATATAACGAATAGTTAATATAATAAATAACTATTTAATATAAACAAAGGAGGAACATATTATGATTTGGTCATTAATTGTAGGTGCTATTATTGGTGCTGTTGCAGGGGCGATTACTAATCGCGGTGAGTCGATGGGATGGATAAGTAACATCATCGCTGGACTAGTTGGGTCAGCTCTTGGTCAAAGTGTCCTTGGTCATTGGGGACCTAGCTTGGCAGGAATGGCAATTATCCCTTCTATCATTGGTGCGATAATTTTAGTTTTAATTGTTTCAGCTATATTTGGTATAAAAGCAAGGAAGTAAATCAAGTCAAGAGAGAGGTATGTTTATGAAGAAGAGTAAAAAAATTATTCTGAGTATAGTCAGCCTCGGATACTTGATTGGGCTTAGCTTGCTGATTTGGCCAGAAATAATTGAGAAAATAACTAAAATGCTTGAACATTTTAACGTTAGTACAAATTTTCAGAGTAACGATTTTATCTTCTATTATGGGATTGTGTTATTGCTATTAACAGTCTTCATATTTTTGTTAATACTTTTGTGGCCTGCGCAACTACCAGATATTCCTTTGAAGCAAACTAAAGAAGGAAGACTTGCTTTAAGTAACCAGGGTATTAGCCAATTTATCAAGACAAAGTTGTCTAGTGAAGACTTATCTAATATTAAAGTTACGTTGAAGAATACACGACGTCAGCGAAAGATCCATATTGTTGCAGATTCAGTTTACCAACAGTCTACAGTTGGACAATTACCTCGTATTACGAGTGAATTAACTGAGAATCTCAATGATCTATTAGCTGGATCTAGTCATATTCCTATCAAAGTAGATATTAAGGTAAGTAAAAAATCAAATTCAAAACGTAAAGTTACACGGGTAGTTTAAGAGGGAGTGTGCATAAATGAAAGATAAAATGTCAATTAATATTGGAGTTGGTAGTGCTCTAGGATTTATCATATCCTCGTTACTTGTAACTGTAGGATTTTGGAAGACGATTATCATTATGATTGTGACACTGTTAGCAGGATGGATTGGTTATCTATTTAAAGAATATGATATTGATCTGTCATTTATTTCAAAAATTTTCACGCGGAAAAATTGATTATTTTAAAAATCGAAAGGAGTCTTAATTATGACTACAGAAAAAACAAATACGCAGGGAACAAAGACTGAACCAAAGGGGACATTGACATTTGATGACAAGGTTATTCAAAAAATAGTCGGTTATGCAATTGAAAATGTATCTGGTCTCTTGGGTGTGGATGGTGGATTTGTCGCAAATATTAAAAATAAACTTGTAAATAGTGATAATCCAACAGATGGCATCGGCGTTGAGGTTGGCAAGGAACAAGTTGCGGTTGATTTAAATATTATTATGGCATATGGGCACAATGCACATGATATTTATAAACAGTTAACGGAAGTTATTAATAAACAAGTAAAGGAAACAACAGATTTAGCTTTAATTGAGTTGAATGTTGAAGTAGTAGACATTCAAACACCAAAAGAATTTGATGATTCACAAACAAGTTTACAAGATCGTGTATCTGATGCAGGTAGTACTATTAAAGAAAAAACAACAGATGGGGTAGATGCCGTTAAAAAAACGACCTCTCAGGTAGTAAATAAAGATGATGACCGGGTTAAATAGCGTTGAACAAATAATAAGATTTAAATCTAGTTAAGAGAAATCCGATAGGGTTTCTCTTTTTTTGTTTCACGTGAAACATCAATAAGTAAATGAGAACACAAAAAAAGCACCTAGCCGCAGCTAGATGCTTCAACATATCTTGCGATATGTTGGGTTTGGCACCCATGGGTGGTTAGGGGCTCGAACCCTAGACCCACGGATTAAGAGTCCGTTGCTCTACCAACTGAGCTAACCACCCAAACCATTAATAATAATTCATCAACGTTAAATATATTATCATATATACTAATAAAAGACAATAACTTTTCGAAAAAGGATTTGGGTAAATTTAATCACTGTGTTTGGCAATGATGATTGAATAGGCTATAATAATGGAGGGTTAAGAAGTTGTATCTAGATTTAATTTTACAGCTTCCTATAAGGAGGATCCACATATGAAAAAAATATTAGTTGTCGACGATGAAAAACCAATTTCTGATATCGTTAAATTTAATTTAACTAAAGAAGGATACGACGTTTATACAGCTTACGATGGTGAAGAAGCCTTAGAAAAAGTTAAAGAAGTTGAACCGGATTTAATTTTATTAGATTTAATGTTACCAAAAGTGGATGGTTTAGAAGTTGCTCGTCAAGTTAGAAAAACTTACGATATGCCAATCATTATGGTTACAGCTAAAGATGGAGAAATCGATAAGGTCTTAGGTCTAGAATTAGGTGCAGATGATTATGTAACAAAACCTTTCTCTAACCGTGAACTAGTGGCCAGAGTTAAAGCTAATTTAAGAAGACAAAAAACAATTGAGAGTGTTCAAACAGAAGAACAACCACAAAATAGTGAAATACAAGTTGGACAATTAACCATTCATCCTGAAGCATATATGGTTTCAAAATATGATGAAAAAATTGAATTAACACATCGTGAATTTGAATTATTACATTATTTAGCACAACATCTAGGACAAGTTATGACTAGAGAACATTTACTACAGACGGTATGGGGTTATGATTACTTCGGTGATGTCAGAACGGTTGATGTTACAATGCGTCGTTTAAGAGAAAAAGTTGAAGATAATCCAAGCCATCCAGAGTGGTTGGTAACACGTCGTGGTGTTGGATACTATATGAAAAATCCAGATTTAGAATAGAGTAGGGGAATAACGATGAAAATGAATCAAAAAATTCGTTTTTTTAAATCTATTCAATTTAAAATAGCCCTCATTTTTGCGTTATTAATTTTAATAACGTTGGAAATTGTCGGGGCTTATTTTGTTAGGCAATTAGAACAGCAAAACTTAGATACCTTTAAGCAACAAGTCCAGTTACCTATATATGTTACTAATTCGATTACGAAGGATTTAGCAAAAACAGATACAGCTGCTGGTGATAGAGATATCAAAAAAATATTGGAAGATGTTAGTAATTCAAGTATCACAGAAATTCGAGTGATTGATAGTAAGGGCACAATTCGCGGGAGTAGTGATTTTAATAATCAAACTGTTGTGGGACAAAAAACGACAGATGCAACAATTAAGCAAGTGTTATATACACCTAAAACATTTGAAAAGAAGATTTATGATGAATCTAGCGATAAGCGCTACTATGTTTCAATTGTGCCACTAGTTAGTACAGCAGGAAATGTAACAACGACAGTTGGGGTTACATACGTTAAGGCCAATCTGGAAAGCTTATACTCAAATATTAACGATATCACGGTTATTTTCGTGACCGCGTCATTTTTTGCAGCTGTTTTAGTCCTTTTGATAACGATAGTTATTTCCCGGGCAATAACTCGTCCGATTGATGAGATGAAAAAGCAAACGATTCGAATTTCTCGCGGAGATTACTCCGGAAAAGTTCGTGTCTATTCTAATGATGAACTAGGACAATTAGCAGATGCGGTTAATAACTTATCTGTTCGTGTTGAAGAGGCACAAGAATCATCTGAAGCTGAACGTCGTCGTTTAGATAGTGTTCTATCGCACATGACAGATGGTGTAATTGCGACGGATCGTCGCGGAAATATTATCATTATGAATGAAGCGGCCTCTACCTTATTAGATCAAAATGAAAATGACTCAATAGGAGTATCAATTTTGGATATTCTTGATTTACGTAGTCAGTATACTTTACGTGATTTGTTAGAAAATCAAGATGAAATTATGATTGATTTATCTGATGTAGAACATGAACAAATTTTGAATGCTTATTTTTCATTAATACAAAGAGAATCTGGCTTTATTAGTGGTCTTGTCTGTGTACTTCATGATGTCACAGAACAACAAAAGATAGAACGTGAACGTGAAAGCTTTGTTTCTAATGTTTCTCATGAATTAAGAACGCCTTTGACGAGTATGAAGAGTTATATTGAGGCATTAAACGATGGTGCATGGAAAGATCCAGAAGTTGCACCAGGTTTCTTGAAAGTTACACAGAATGAAACAGAACGTATGATGCGTATGATTAATGACTTACTAAATTTGTCACGAATGGATTCAGGAACATCTAAGTTAGAACTTGAATTAGTTAACTTGAATGAACTGTATAGTTATGTTCTGGATAGATTCGATATGATGATTAATGCTGACGATGGGTCAGGCAAAAAGTATTCGATTAAACGTGATTTTACTAAACGTGATTTATGGGTTGAATTAGATACTGATAAAATTGTGCAAGTCATTGATAATATTATGAATAATGCCATTAAATATTCACCTGATGGTGGAGAAATAACTTGTCGTTTATTGGAGACACATAAGCACGTTATTTTGAGTATCTCTGATGAGGGCCTTGGTGTACCTAAAAAAGATTTAGCGCATATTTTTGATCGCTTTTTCCGTGTGGATAAAGCTAGATCGAGAGCTCAAGGTGGAACTGGATTAGGCCTAGCTATCTCAAAAGAGGTTGTCGAAATGCATAAAGGTAAAATTTGGTTAGATAGCTCGGAAGGCAAGGGTTCAACATTCTATATTTCATTGCCTTATGAATCATATGAGGAGGACCTGTGGGATGAAATTGAATAGATTTATTTTACCAACACTATTATTTTTATTAATTATGACAAGTATCGGTTTATCATGGGTCATTTGGACAAATCCGACATGGAATGGTAAAAGTGAATCGACGAAAGCTACAAATTCAACGCAGACAGAGTTAACAAAGAGTACTAAATTGAGCGAAGTATATGCACCAACGTCTGTTATTTATAATGATAATCAGCAACAAAATGTTTTATATAGTGAAAAAATTAATATCATTTCAAATATTCAAAAAAAGATACGTACTTGGAAAGAAACGTCTATATCAGAAGTTCCGATTAAAAATAAAAATGATTATTTAACGTTTTTAAATGCAAAAAATCAATTGGTTCTTAGTTACTCAGATGAAATTACGGTTGGGTTATTTAATCAAGTATTTAATCAGCAAAATCAAAATTATAAAACACGACTTATTAACCGTGTTCTTATTCCGCGTGATAATAAGAAAAGTATTTATCTGTTGAGTGACAAGGATAAAAAAATTTATGAGATTTCGTTAAATGATGCCTATAATAAAGGTAAAACAATTGATGATGTTGTACAAAATGAAACGTTATCGAAATTATCAGTTACATTTAAACTGCATAATAATGATATTTTTATGTATTATAATCAAGATTTTAATATAGCTCGTTTTAGGTATTTAGTGGATAAGCAAACGGCTAGTAAGTATGTTGCTAATCTATTAGGACAAAAAGATGGTTCATCGGTCAACGTTAAAGAAAGTAAAAAGACAATAACTTACTATGATGGTTCTGATCGACAATTAACGGTTCAAAATACGACAAATTTGGTTTCATATGAAGATGATGAAAATTCAGATGCGAAACAAAAAACGAGTCGTGGTAATGCTTTAACTGAAAGTTATACGAGTATTAAAAATACAGGTATCGGATTAGATAATATTCACTTCTACCAATTTAATGGTAAGTCTATGACAACAACATTCAGAAGTTATATTGAAGGATTTCCGATTTTTAATCAAACCAAACACGGTGTGATTGAAGTTGAGCGACTAGATAATGGTGGAAATAAAATTGATTTTTCATTATTGACGTTACAAATTGCTGTTCCATCTGGAAAAGCAGATGTTACGTTACCAAGTACAGAAGAAGTGTTAAGTAGCTTGGTTACGGCAGGGTATAAAGATGCGGATATTTCAGATATTCAATTAGGTTATCGTTGGGTATCAAGTTCTGATTCAGATTTGGTAGTCAACCTAGAACCCACTTGGTATATCCGATATCAAGATAAATGGAAAAGTTATACTGAATTACTACAAACAGATTAGGGAGGTGAATTAATTGGATTTTAGACGAATTCAAATTATTTTTATTATTGTTTTTCTTGGTTTAAATATCTTTTTATTCACCTCATTACGACAAAATCAACAAATTGAAATTTCGAGTCGATCATCACCTGGGACAACAAAAACCGGTACAACGCTTAAAGAGATGCGAGAAGATGACATTAAATACGGCAGTATCTCAAATAAAAAAGAGACTGGTGTATATATGTCTAATAAAGCATCTGATGTATTAAAGAATGATGCTAAACAGCTGCAATCCCAAGTTACAACATATAAAGACAATAAATTATCTAGTATTTTTGGGACACCAATTAATATCACAGATAGTGAAAGTCCAAATAAAACAATTGATAAGACAATTATGAGTGATAATACTTTAATTCTACATGGAGATAATTATCGCTATAACAGTAGTCTTTCAACAGAGACAAGTGTCGTGTATTCGCAGGTTGTTTACGATAAAATGGTTTACTCAAATGTTGGACTAATTAAATTTACAATTCAAAATAATAAAATTAGTGGCTATTCACAAACGTATATGGCAAATACAGAAAAATTACGTGAAAATGAGTCAATTATTAGTCAACAACAAGCAATACTGATATTGTATCAATATAATCAATTTGCAAGTAAAAGTAAGGTTAAATGGTCTAAGTTAGGATATGCTGAGTTGCTCAGTTTGGATAAAAAATATAGCGTCTATATTCCAGTTTGGATAGTAGCTGTTAAGAATCCAAGTAATGGTGTGACACAATACAAGCAAGTTAATTCATTTTCAGGAGCGATTATGAAGGATAGCACTGATATTTTAAATTAAATGAAGATTAAAAGGATAGAGGCGCAGGCAAGTAATGGATGAAGGAACAGACGATATGAAGATTAGTGTTCTTGCAAGCGGTAGTGCGGGAAATGTCACGTATATTGAAACGCCTAAGCACAAGGTCCTTGTAGATGCTGGTTTAAGTGGTAAAAAAATTGCGAGCCTAATGACAGATATTGGTCGAGATATTAACGATGTCGACACGTTATTTGTAACACATGAACATACGGATCATGCAAAGGCTGCTGGTATTTTAGCCCGTAAGTATGACATGAACGTTTATGCAAATGAATTAACATGGGAAGCCATGGCTCATACGATTGGTAAAATTCCCGTTGAGAAGAAGCAAATTTTTGAGATGGGGAAAGTAATTACATTCGACGACTTAGATGTTGAGAGTTTTGGTGTCTCTCATGATGCAGCGGCACCGCAATTCTACCAATTTCATCATAACAATAAGTCATTTGTTATTTTAACGGATACAGGTTATGTCTCAGAGAACGTTCAAGGGACAATTTCCGATGCAGATGCTTACTTGTTTGAGTGTAACCATGATATTGAAATGTTACGGATGGGCGGCTATCCATGGTCATTAAAACAGCGCATTTTAGGTGATAAAGGTCATTTATCAAATGAGGATGGTGCTGATGCACTTATGAATGTTATGGGTAATCGGACAAAACGAATTTTTTTAGGCCATCTTAGTAAGGATAATAATATGAAAGAATTAGCCCATCTAACGGTTGAATCAACGATGAAAGAACATGATTTAGCAGTTGGTGGTGATTTTAACATTTTCGATACAGATCCGGAAAATGCTACAAAGCTGGTTGTTTTATAAGAACAATTTTTTCAAAATTTATTCATAAATAGTTCACAATTAACCGTTATTCTTAAAAGAGTAAAAGATTACGTTTAAGGGGGCAGCGACAAATGTGTCGCGTATATAAAAATGTCAAATGAAAATAGAACAGGCTTAGGTAAAACAGTTGTTACAGCGCTTATTGCAGGATTAGTTGGTGGCGGAATTGCATTTGGTGGATATACATTTTACCAAAATAATGATAGTGATAATGGCGCAGTTACAACATCCTCAAATAAATCAGGTACAACTAAAGTAACAAATGTAAGTGTTAAATCAAGTAATGAATCATCAAAAGCATTTGCTAAAGTTAAAAATGCGGTTGTTTCAGTTATTTCATATACAAAGTCAAGTGGTTCAAGTAACAGCTTAACGGATATGTTTGGTGCAGCAGGCGATTCCTCTGCGACAACAGAAACAGCATCAAGTGAAGGTTCTGGTGTCATTTATAAAAAATCAGATGGTAGTGCTTATGTCGTAACTAATAATCATGTTATCTCTGGTGCAAGTAAAGTTGAAGTTTTATTGAGTAATGGTAAAAAATTAAGTGCCAAAATTGTTGGTAAAGATTCAATTACTGATTTAGCTGTTTTAAAAATATCAGCTAAAGATGTGACTCAAATCGCCACATTTGGTGATTCTGATAGTATCACTGTTGGTGAAACAGCATTGGCTATCGGTTCTCCACTTGGATCTGATTATGCGACATCATTAACGCAAGGAATCATATCAGCTAAGAAACGTACGATTGATGTTACCAATGATTCGGGTGTTAAAACGGGCCAAGCAACAGTTATTCAAACTGACGCTGCCATTAATCCTGGAAACTCAGGTGGGGCTTTAATTAATACTTCTGGCCAAGTTATCGGTATTAATTCGATGAAACTAGCAAGTACAGCAACAGGCTCTACTAGTTCTAGTTCATCATCAACTTCTGTCGAAGGAATGGGATTTGCTATTCCAAGTAATGAGGTTGTATCAATCATTAATCAATTAGTTGATAATGGAAAAGTTAAACGTCCTGCAATTGGTATTTCATTAATCGATTTAGATTACGTCTCAGCAAGTGATCAAAAGAGTGTCTTAAAATTACCAAAAAGTGTTTCTTCAGGGATTGTTGCTGTTAAAATAAATAGTGATTCACCTGCTAAAAATGCTGGTATAGGTAAATATGATGTTATCGTTAAGCTAGGTGATAAGAAAGTTACTGATATCTCAAGCTTACGAGAAGTTTTATATGAACATAAAATTGGTGATACAGTGGCTGTTGAATTCTATCATGATGGTAAGTTGAAACAGGCTAATATCAAATTAACCTTAGAAGCAACAGATGCAAATACAGGAACAAGCTCAACAAGTAAATCAGCATCATCAGCTCAATAAACAAATATGAAATAATCGTAAATAACTTAATTTACGATTATTTTTTTATTTTAAATAGATATTGTGTATAACTAAGTGGATAGATATTAAGGTGGGTGTGAGTAACAGAGGGAAAGGGCAGTATGAAGGGACTTTCTAAACAAAATAGTTATGCACAATTAATTGAATGGCCTGTGACTAACTTTTATTTATTTGATATTTTAAAATAAAAAAAGACTGTTATACCAATGTGTAAAGCGTATAATTAAGGAATGATAAATAACGCAAAATCTGTGCATAACTAATATGGTGTTGACAAATGGGCAACAAATAAATGTAGTGACGAACACATATTCCCCGCAATATGTTGTGGTCCAAATTGTGGATATGTGCGTAACTTTGTGTATAACTTGTGAAAAAGGTGGAAATTATGAACATTAAGATTATTGGTGTAGGTAAATTAAAAGAAAAATATCTCAAACAAGGAATTGAAGAGTATGCAAAACGGTTAAGTAAGTTTTGTAAATTTGAAATTATTGAAGTAAATGATGAAAAGGCACCGGAAAAATTAAGTTCAGCAGAAATGATTGATGTTAAAGGTAAAGAGGGCGAACGTATCCTTAGTAAGATTAAAGAAAAAGAGTATGTTTATGCTTTAGCCATTTTAGGTAAGGAACGTACGTCGGAAGATTTTGCTAAAGAGATTGCTGATCTTGGAACTTATGGGCATTCAGACATAACCTTCGTTATTGGGGGGTCATTAGGACTAAGCGAGGACGTTTTAAGACGCGCCGACACACAAATCTCGTTTGGTAAATTTACCTTACCGCATCAATTAATGCGGATGATTTTGACTGAACAAGTTTACCGTGGATTTATGATTAATGCAGGGAGCCCCTATCATAAATAAGGACCTTTCAATACTTTAAGTAACGTAATTTTAGGATATCAGTAGATTTTCATATTTTCCCTTGACCTAGAGCTTGCTTAAAGGTGGATGATAAAAATAAGTAATTTTAAATTTAGTCGTATAAGAGGGAGAATTTATGAATAAAAAGAATTTAATCATCGTGACTATTGCATTGCTGTTATCTAACGCAATGGCAGGTCTTGATGGAACGATTATTAATACTGCATTACCATCAATCGTCAGTGATTTGCATGGTATCCAATATATGGGATGGATTGTTGCAGTTTTCTTGTTGGGGATGGCAGTTGCCACACCTCTTTGGAGTAAATTAGGCGAACGAATTGGTAACCGTGGTGCATATCAGTTAGCAACTTTTTTATTTGCAATCGGTGCGGTTTTTCAAGCAACATCAAGTAATATTGTCTTTTTCTTAGTTGCTAGAGTAGTTATGGGTATTGGTGCAGGTGGGATGAATACAATTCCGTTTATTATTTATGCTGATATTTATAAAAATATTAAGAAACGCTCACAAGTTATTGGTTATGCAACAGCTAGTTACAGTATTGCATCAATTATTGGACCTTTAGTTGGTGGCTGGATCGTTGATACGTTTAGTTGGCATTGGGTCTTCTATATCAATGTACCAATAGCATTAATATCAATTATTTCAATCCAATTTTTCTTCAAAGAAGAAGTTAAAAAACGTCAAAAGGGGAATATCGATTACTTGGGTGCTGGAATGATGATTGTCAGCTTAGTGACCTTATTAACAGGTATTCAAATGATTGGTGTTGGGTCAATTAATTTAGTCGTTGGGTTAATTATTGCTGGAATTATCTTACTCGGTATTTTGTATAGAGTTGAGGATAGGGCCGTTGATCCGATTATTCCCAATCGATTATTTAAAAATAAGAAACTGATTGTTGATTTTATCATATTTGCCTTTTTATGGGGAGCATTTATCTCATTTAACATCTATATTCCAATGTGGGCACAAGGAATACTTGGAATGAGTGCATTGATTGGTGGGGCAACACAAATTCCTGGTGCAATGACTAATTTATTTGGTTCGTTGTCCGGTCCATCAATGATTCCTCGATTGGGGAAATACCGGATTATTACAATCGGAACCATTAGCTTTATTATTTCGTTTGCTGGGATGTTAGTTGTAGGTGTGACAGTCCCATTCTGGTATTTATTACTAATGGGTGCTTTTGAAGGGTTCGGTTTAGGAATGTGTTTTAATGTCCTACAACTGAGTGTTCAAGAGGATGCGGAGGGTCGAGATGTCCCAATCGCAACTTCATTTGCCTACTTATTACGTATTTTAAGCCAAACATTTATGTCATCAATTTATGGGGTTATCCTTAACAGTGCGTTGTTAAAAGGAGTTAATCAGTCTCATGGTAAAATTACGATGGAGATGTTAAACAAGCTAAGTGATTCGAAGCGTGTTTCAAGTCTTCCTGAAAAATTATTACCAGCAATGCGACAGATTATGTATGAAGGGTTGCATAATATTATGGTAATCGCGACAATATTATTGATTATCGTTTTACTATTTAATTTATGGATTCAGGCTCAATCTAGAAAACAACTAAGTTAAAAAATAGAATCTCTGAGAGAATGTACTATGTACTAAGTCGTATCGAGTTGACTGATGAAATTATATAAAATTTAATGGGGTATATTGATTTATCTGCTTGTAAAGTTATTAATAGATTCCCAGTGTAAATTCCTTGATTAATGTCAATTTATCAAATGCACTGTACTTAACTCTAGGCAAAAAAATCCCGCCATGATTGTCGAATGAAATTATATATTTCATCTGATAATCATGGCGGGATTTTTACAAAAAGGCAGATACCTTTTTAATCGTATTTTTTATAGATAATAGGTTAGGTCACTTGCTGGAGTCGGATAAGCTAAGATAAGTTTAGTAACATCTGTTTTTGATGTTTTGTTAGCAATTAATGGTGTTAGATAATTGATAAGTTCTTCCGCAATTGTGGTGTATGCGACAGCACCAACAAGTAAGTTGGATGATTTATCAAAGATAGTTGTCACAGATGCTTCAGATTCTTTAATTCGATTAAAGGAATACCAGTTAGTTGTCTCTTGTACTCTAATGTCATAATGTTCAGGTTCATTTTTAGCTTGTTCAATCGTAATGCCAACTTGAGATAGTTGTGGGCTGGCATAGACAGTCATTGGAATTGGTGGGTAAGCAATTGGACTATTCGATTTTTTAAGTAGTTGGTCTGCAACGTAATGACCTTCAAATGTTGAAACAGGTGTTAACTTAGGTTGTTTGCGTGAAACAATATCTCCAATGGCATAAATTCGATCATTTTTCGTTTTTAAGTGAGAATCCACAATAATACCATGTGAATCTGATTCAGCACCTGTAGCAGGTAGGTTTAATGTATTAACGTTAGGTTGACGGCCCATAGCTGAAATTGCCAAATCAACAGTTAAAGATAATCCCTTATCGTCTAACATCTGGAAGCCTAAAGGACCTTCTGTTATTTCTGTAATATTAGTGTCAAAGTGAAAATGGACACCATTAGTTTTCAAATTCTCAATGAGACGGGTTGTATATTCAATTGGAAATCCACGTAATATTTGACTATTATGTTGAATAATATGAACTTCTGAGCCAGCAATAGCAGCTATATTAGCAAGCTCAATTGAAACATAGCCAGCGCCAATAAAAGCTATTTTATCTGGTAATTCTTCAAGTGATAAAAAATCGGTACTTGTTTTTAGTAAATGACTGCCTGGAATATCAGGGACTACAGGTGACTGACCGGTCGCAATTACAAAATTATCGGCAGTGTAAGTTTCAGTATTAACGTTAATTTCTGACTTTGAAATAAACTTAGCAGATCCGTGAACAGTTTTAATATTTGCTGCAGATAAACCTGCTAGGGTATTGGCTGGAACTTTATCCGTATAAGCTGATTTAAAAGCCATTAATTTAGGCCAATCAATGATAGAACTGCCAGTTAGTCCGAAGCCTTGCATTGCTTCTTGGCGTTGTTTAGTTTCAACAGCAGAATAAAGCATTTTTTTTGGGTCACAACCTCGATTAGGACAAGTACCACCCCAAAGATCATTTTCAATAATGAGAACAGATTGCTTTTTACTTAAATCAAAAGCAGTAGAAAGACCACCAGGTCCAGCACCAATAATAATTGTATCGTAGTGTGATTGTTTCATAATTAATATCCCCCATAATAAATATTTAATAATTATACTGATACTAGCATAAAATTGAAAATTAATTAAAAATAATCGCTTAAAAATGTTTCATGTGAAACATTTTTAAAAAGAAAGCATAGCTTTTAAATTTTTAAAATAGTGACAGACAAAGTAATCCAGTATTAGAATATTTTATTTGATTATTAAAATCACAGAGGTTATAGTTTAAAAAGGGCGTTAAGTCAATGTATGTAAAGGATTTTAGCTATTTATTTAACTACAATTATTTGGGGGTCATTATATGACAGCAACAGTACTAAACGATATTACGAAGGTACTCATTTACACGATTGTATCGTATCCAATCGTTGGAGGCCTAGCCTTTATTGTATCGAGCCTTTATTATAGAATATTTATGGAGAAGAAGGAGCTCCCTAAATATTTAGAGAAGGGAGAACCATTCATTTCTATTTTTGTACCTGCTCATAATGAGGAACAATCAATAGAAGCAACAATTCGACATCTAGAGACTAAGTTAAATTATCCTCTAGATAAATATGAAGTTATTGTAATTAATGATGGTTCCACAGATAAAACCGGTGAGATTTTGGAGACGCTACAAGAGGAGTTCAAATCACGTTTAAGAACGATCACAATTATTAATAATCGTGGAAAAGCAGCTGGATTCAATATTGCATTGGCATTTGCTAAAGGCGAATTTATTTTATCCAATGATGCGGATTCAAAACCAGAAGTTGATGCCTTATGGAAATATATGTCATATTTTGAAAGAAAAGGTGGCAAGAATTTAGGCGCTGTCACTGGGAATATGTTACCAATTAATAAAACAACAATTGTAGCAGAAGCACAACAGAATGAATTAAATTCAATCATTGGCTTAATTAAGAGATCGCAATTATCTTATGGCGGTTTATTTGCTTTCTCAGGTGCAAATACAATGTATCGAAAAGCAGCCGTTTTAGATGTTGGTGGTTGGGAAGCTGAACAGCCAACAGAAGATATCGCAATTGCCTGGGACATGCAGGCATTAGGTTGGGTGGCTTATTTTGCGCCGCATATTCGCTTCTTTATGGATGTACCTGAAAAGCTAGGTGAACTAATTAAACAAAGACATAGATGGTCATCTGGTGGCGTTTATGTACTTCTAACGAAGACGTTACGCGTTCTACGTCATCCGATTAAACAATTTTCAAGTGTACCTATTATTATTGATTATGGATTAAGTGTTATTTGGTCAGTCTTTTATTGGTTAAGTATGATTGCATTTTTAGCAATTCAAATTATCTGTATTGTAAATGGTGATTGGTTACAGTTGAGCAATAACTTAGCGCTCGCCTGCATATTTATTTCAATAGAGGTCATTATTGGTTTGATTCAGTTAATCATGGCGTCATTTTTCAATGATAGTGGTAAATCTTTAAAATACGTTATTTTTGCGCCGTGGTATATCCTCATTTACTGGATGGTAAATACGTATACAATGGTAGCTGAGTTAATTCCGACAGTGCGTAAAATTATTACGGGTGAAGATGGTGGCGTATGGCATTCACCTGAACGTTCGGATAGTATTACAACAGATTTAGGAGGCGACGATGATGACAAAAAATAAGCCTGACTATATTGTGAACGAAGTAGATGAAGACGCATTGACGATTGATTGGTTTTTTGGTCAAAAAAATGTAAGTCTCAAACTAAGACAATTAGTATTAATAACAATTGGCTGGATTGCGTGCTTAGTACCAATCAGTATCACGGTTATCTTGATTTTATTTAAAGATAAGGCAATCCCAATTGATCAAACACTATTTACTGAGCTTTTTGATACGATTATAAATACATTCCTACAATACTATTTGTTTTTTATTGCGTTCTTTTTAATTTTGCATATTTATAATTTAATTCTTTCGAATAATCGTCTAAAAAATGATATAGAAAGTTATGATTCAAAATTATTAAAGAAACACACTGACTTAGCTGAAGAAATGTACTATTTAAAATATGGGCCACGAGATCATAGAGAGGGTCAAAATAAAATTATCATACAAGATTATGCCGATATTGGGACATTTGAATTAAGGCAACAATTTGATTACTTTGGAGATGAGGATGAAGATGATTTCTAAAGAGGATAAAAGATTATTAGATGAGATGGTTGTACGAGAAAGAAATATGAAGAAAAGACGTGACATTTCGGGCTTGATGTTACATAAATTAAGATTATTTAAGCGAAGATTAGTTACGTTTTTAACGGTTTTATCAACCGGAATCCTATTAGGACTTTATATGACATTTGAGCCATTCAAAATGTTGTCAGTTGTCAGTATTATAGAAGTTAATGTACTGGTAGCGGCAATTCTATTTCTATTTACGTCATACTTTTGGCAAATAATGCTCAAACACTGGCCATTAAAACATTTAATTAGTTGGTATAAAACTAAACTAAGAGTAACGTACGCGGGCCCACTGCTTGCTTCAAAAAGATGGTTACAGTTTTATTATAAAGATCGGGATATTTCACCGTATATCCCACAAATATTGTATTACCTACAAAATGAGTCTAAGTTAAAAACAGTTGATGAGGTATTAGCATTTATTGATGAAGGGGCACCTTCAGAAGTGGAAGAACATAATGTGTTAGATAAATTTAGACGATTTATTGGTGAAACAAATCAAATGGTCCTGAGTACTGCTACTGCAGATGGGATGCCATCGAGTCGTCAGATGCGATTTATTGTTTCACCTGATAAATCAAATGTTTGGTATTTTGGTTCAGCTCCGGAAACGCCTAAAATTGCTGAATTGGATTTAGGTAAAGCAGCTATTAATACAATTCCAACGAGTACAGGGATGACTATTGCTAGTAATAGGTTAAGTGTTAAGAGGTCAAAATATAAATTAGAAGATCTAGCAGAGTTGTATCGGGCACAGGTGCCAGGATTTATGGATGGATTACTGGAAGAAGATATAGAAAATGAGATTATTTATGAAATAGTGATCAAAAGTGCTCGATTAGATACTTGGACACAGCACGATCAAGTGAAATTTTAAAGGTATTATTAGCAATATTCATTGCTGATAATACCTTTTTTTAATAAATCAATTAAAAAAATAAACTTTTTACTTGATTTTCAACGTATTTATCTCTATATTTTGACACATAAATTACAGACGAATTATTAATAGATTAACTGTCACTAAGGGAATAAGAAGGTAATGGTGTATTTGATTTATTTTACATTTATTACGGAATATGATATTTATTACATTATTTCAAGATAATGATATTTGACTGAAATGCTTATGTAAAAACTAACTGATAGTATGAACCTCGTAAGATAAATAAGAAAAAAATAAATAAAAACGTTTAACTTAAAAGGAGAACTAAATATAATGAAATTAAATAAAAAGATGACAAAATTTTCAGTAGCAATGGTAGCAACAGTAGCAGCAGGTCTTGGACTTGCAGTTAAAGCAGCAGATGCTGATGTATATACTGTAAAATCAGGTGATACACTAAATAACATCTCAGCAACTTACGCTAACAAAACATCTAATGATGTCAGTGTTAACGCAATTGTTAAAGAAAATAAAATTAGTAACGCTAATTTAATTTATGTTGGTGAACAATTAACAATCAATACTGATACAGCTGCTAAAACAGCAAATACAGCATCAACAACAAATACAACAACTACTAAGGCAGCAACACCAGCTGCAACTCCTGCTAAAGCAGCAACAACAGTTGCACCAAAGAGTACAGTGTCAACAGCAACTGCAAGCACTACTGATTCATCAAGTGCTAAAGCATGGATTGCTAACAAAGAATCTGGTGGTTCATACTCAGCAAGAAATGGCCAATATATTGGTAAATACCAATTAAGTTCATCATATTTAAATGGTGATTACTCAGCTGCAAACCAAGAAAAAGTAGCTAACAATTACGTAACAAGTCGTTATGGTTCATGGAGTGCTGCAAAATCATTCTGGTTATCAAACGGTTGGTACTAAAATTTAAATTATAAAAATAAGAAGCTTTGGATAGGGATATAATTCCTTATTCAAAGCTTTTTTGTTACTTTAAATCTTATGTTAAAATGATAATGTCCAGTAACTAAATTACATGAATGAAAGTTGAGAATTGAATTGAAAAATTACGAATTTTTACTATTTGATATTGATGATACGTTACTTGATTTTGGGTTAACTGAAAAAGCTGCACTAGAAAAGCTTTTTTTAACGCAAAAAATAACATTAGATGATAAAATAAAACAAAATTATTTGAAATTTAATCAGCAGTTATGGCGCCAATATGAGCGTGGTAATTTAAAGCGGGATCAATTATTAGAAAATCGGTTTGCGATATTTTTCAAAAAACAGTTTAATAGAGTAGTTGATGGTAAAGAGTTGGCTAAACAGTATCAAGATAATCTGTCTGCCGGACATGAAAAAATGATGGGCGCAGATGAATTATTGGCATCAATAGATACAGCTAACTATCAATTGTCGATTATTACCAATGGCGTTGCAAACATGCAGTATAAACGATTAGCAGAATCAAAGTTAGATAAGTACTTTCCGCAAATATTTGTTTCGGAAATGACGGGTTATCAAAAACCAACGGTTGGCTTTTTTAACTATGCTTTTGACCATATTGCTGGATTTAATCCCGATAAGGCACTTATTATTGGTGATTCTTTAACATCAGATATTCAAGGTGGGAACAATGTTCACGTTGATACTGTCTGGTACAATCCGAAAAACATTAAAAATAAGACATCAATAAAAGCGACCTACGAAATTGATGATCTGTTAGCCATAAATAATATAATATAAGAATAATTATAAATCTTGGATTAGAGGAATGGTGAATAATGAAAGATGCTAAAATGATGAAAAATGTTAAAAAGATTATTACGTATGCTATTTTTGTGATTGCTACCTATTTTTTATTTTCACAAGTTTTATCAGTGTCAGAAATAGCAACGGATCGTTCCTTTATGGAGATTGCAAAAGCAGAACCAGTCGTATTTATTATTATCTTTTTTATAATTTATAGTTTATTTATGATAATTAGTATTGCTTTTTTCTATTTTTCTCATATTTTATTAAAAATTAAGGGAAAATATGATATTAGTTTACTTATTTTAAATTTTTTCACAGTTTTTTTAACAATATCAACGCTTGTTATTAAATCAGTTGGAGGGGCATTACCAACAGTAGTTATCAAAACTAGTTTATTTTTTATTTTAATATCGATGTCCTTATCAACGACTGCAAAATTATTAGCCTTACGAGAAGAACGACTAAAAAAAAGAAAAAAATAGGTTAAATATAGCAGTATTTTAAAGGAGGTACATATGAAAATTAAAGAGCGGTTGGATACGTTAAGTGATGCGATTATAGCCATTATTATAACCATTATGGTATTAGAGATGCCAATTGAGATAAAAAATGGGGAGATTAACTTTGTTGGTTTGTTTCAAGCCATTGGAATCTTTATTGTTAGTTTCTGTTTTGTTGCTAATATCTGGTATCAACATGCGGTCGCATTTTCGGAAGTAAATGAAGTACCAAATAAAATAATTGTGATGGATTTAATCTTAATGATGCTTTTATCGTTAATGCCAACCTTCACACGACTAATGACAAGTGATACTGTCAGAGAAACGGTTACAATGTATGGTGTTTTATATTTGTTAATTATTTATCTATTCAGGGAAATTGTAAAAGAAATTATTCATCAAAAATATACAGAAAAATCTGATATGAAAAAAGTATATGTAACCATTTATGGCAGACATAACACAGAAACCGGATTATTAATATTAGCTTTAATTCTTATAGGCTGGTTTTTCCCTAAAATAACGTTAGTCTTTTTTATTATCATACCAATTCGTTCATTTATTACTAATAGTGCAGATAACAGTGAATTTACTAATATTAGTCAAATGGAACCTAAAGGTACTGAGGCATTCTTAGAGATGACACCTGAAGATAGAGAAAAATTAAAACCAATTATTACGACACTTAGAAAAGAAATAAAACAACAAGATCCTGATGCGTGGGAGAATTTTACAGAGGATGCTGAAGAGGCACTCGACGTTAGTGAAGGAACGATACTTAGATGGTTTCGTCAATATCGTCAAGCATTTGAGGATTCACAAAATACGCGAAGAAAAAATATAAAGTATGGTAGAGACCAATTAAGTAGAGAAGATGATTAATAGTAAACTGTCCGTCCAATTTTGGAAAGGGCAGTTTTTAATTACAAAAAACCCCTATACTAGACTGATATTTCAGTATCTAATATAGGGGGATTGTTATTATTATTGTGCCATAAAATCTTTTAACCAATTTTTACCTTCAACGAAACGCGTAACAAGCATTGCAGTAGCAGTATTTCCTGTTGAATTTAATAAAGTTGCGGGAATATCAATGATGGTTGTAATAATTAGAATTAATGGAAGAGCAGCCATTGGGAAACCGAAGATTGAACAAATTAAGGTTTCGGCAACCATACCACCACCTGGAATAGCGCCCATCACGACACCAACCAAGAATGAAACACAGATAATCATAATCATATTATTTAAACTCGTGATATCTTTACCAAAAACGGCAAATAAAAATGTTGTTTTTAAGATGCCACCAATAACAGAGCCATCCTTGTGCGTATTTGCACCTAATGGGATGATCGTATTTGCGATATCTTCGCTCACGCCCATTTTTTTAGAATACTCTAGGTTAACAGGGATACATGCAGCTGAAGAACTTGTTGCAATTGCTGTAACAGCAGGAGCTGAGACATTTTTCCAAAAAATCATAAAACCGGCTTTGCCACCTGCGATAAATGCATAGAAACTCATCATCACAAAGAAGTAGAAAGCTGTAATACCTAAGTAAAGAATGAAACTGCGCAAATATCCGGCAGCAATCTGAGGTCCTAAATTACCGATAATATTGGCAAAGAAACAACCTAAACCAATTGGCGCGTAGATCATCACATATTTAACCATCCGCATAACTACTACGTTTCCAGCTGATAAAAATTTTGTAAATACACTAGATTCTTTACCGGTTGCTGAAGCAGCTGTACCCATTAAAATCGAAAAGATAATTAGTTGTAACATATTATCTTTTGATAATAAATGATAAAAGTCATTAACGGTGAATGTATTAACTAATGTTTCTAAACCAGATGATTTTGTTGATGTATCTTTAACAGTACCCATCAAACCTTTAATCGTATCAACGTTGACGCCGTGAATAGGGTTAAAGAGACGAACACCGATATACCCAATAACACCAGCAATGAAAGCCGTTGTTAGGAAGACAATTAATGTTGTAATCATGATTTTACCAAGTCGTTTCATTTCAGACATTTCTGCGATGGCAGATGAAATACTGAAAAAAACAAGTGGAACTAAAATCATGTACATTAGATTTAGAAAAAGATCTCCTAAAGGTTTAAGGACAGCAGCTTGTTCTTTAAAGATTAAGCCGACAATCCCACCTATGATTAGACCCGAGAGTAATAATAAAGATGTTTTGTAGCGATTAAAAAAAGTAGTCATAAAAAATCCCCTTAAATAATTAGTCTAAAGTCATAAACACTAGTATATCAATTGTTTTGTTTAAAAGCTAAGTTAAAAAAAGGAAACGAATAATATGCAAAAACAAATGAGTTTAATCAATATTAAAAAATGAGATAGTATTAGTTAATAATGAGTATTTAACCGATTATACTAATTTGAAAGATAGCTTATTGACGGGTTAAATACATTAGTTTACAATTGTAATCATAAGACCAATGAAAGAAGGGCAATACTAATGAATAATAAAAAAATAATTGAAATTAGCGACGCTGAGTGGGAAGTTATGCGTGTTATCTGGACATTAGGTCAGAGTACTAGTAATGAAATATTTAAGAATTTAAAAGAAAAAAAGAATTGGCAAATGCCAACAATAAAAACATTATTGGGTCGATTAGTAAAAAAGGGTGCATTATCTGCTGATAAAGAGGGCCGAGCATTCATATACAAACCCCTAATAGAAGAACAAACGACGATGGATCATGTTAGTCAGTTATTATTTGAACATATGTGCCAAATGAAAATTGGCTCAACAATTGCCGATTTATTAAGTGAAGTTGAGTTAAGCCAATCAGATATTGTGAAACTACAAAGTGTGATTGATGAAAAAAGTAAAAATGCACCAGAAATGGTTGAATGTAACTGCTTAGCTGAAAAAATGATGTAAATGTTTCATGTGAAACATTATAAAATTTAATCTGATCCTTTATCTTAATTGTCTAATGAGATTAAAAAAGATGAGAATAGGAGTGTTTGATTTTGAATATTAAAAAAGTAAGTGAGAAGTTTGATTTACCGACTGCGACGTTACGATATTATGAGGAAGTAGGACTTATTCCCACTGTATCACGGAATACAAGCGGGTATCGGGACTATGATGAAATCGATTTAGAATGGGTTAATTTTGCAAAACATATGCGTCAAACGGGGATTTCAATCAACATTTTAAAAGAATATGCTGACCTAACGCAACAAGGTGAGGCCACTGAAGAGCAACGTAAACAGATTTTGATTAAACAGCAACGATTATTAGGTGAACAAATCGCGGCGATGCAAGATACTTATAATTTTTTAGATAATAAAATTGAAACGTACGAAAATCATGTAAAACAGATGTTAAAAATGACCGATAAATAAAAAGCTTGCCTTCAAGTCGACTTGAAGGTTTATTATAAACCTATATTAGATATAGGAGGAACATTTTATAATGATTAAGCAAATTAACTTACGAAAAAAATTCAATTTAAATGAACAAATAACCCTACAAAATAAACTTGTGATGGCACCTATGACAACATGGGCAAGTAACGATGATCAAACAGTTTCTGAAGCAGAAATTAGTTATTACGAACAACGTGCAAAACAGGTCGGAATGGTTATCACAGGTTCGAGCCATGTACAAGAAAATGGTGTTGGATTTGATCATGAAATTGGTGTTTATGAAGATCGATTTATACCAGGTTTGACGAAGTTAGCCACAGCTATTAAGGCCGGTGGGGCAAAGGCCATCTTACAATTAAATCATGCTGGAAATAAGGCATTACCAGAATTAATTACAAATCATGACGTTGTTAGTGCGAGTCCAGTACCAGCACCAAAAACACCATTTGCTCCAGCACAGACACCTCGAGAATTGGCAGAAGAAGAGCTAATACAAGTTATAAAGGCTTTCGGAACAGCAACTAAACGTGCAATTCAAGCAGGTTTTGATGGTATTGAAATTCACGGTGCCCATGGATTTCTAATTCAAAATTTTCTTTCACCACACTATAATCATCGGACTGATCAGTGGGGCGGATCATTAGAAAATAGATTACGATTTGCTATGGCAGTAGTTGATGAAGTTCAACGAGTGGCTGATGAAAATACGACTAAAGAATTTATTATCGGTTACCGAATTACACTTGAAGAACGTGAAACAGATGGTCTTAAATTAGAAGATACAGAAGCTTTGATAACGAATTTAGTTGCTAAACAGGTGAGTTATTTGCACCTTTCGTTGGGTGATGCGTTAACTGATGGTCCAAAGGGTGGTGAACCCTATATTCAAAGAGTTTCTCAACTAGTTAATCAACGGGTACCAATCGTGGCAGCCGGCTCATTAAATACTTTTGATAGAGCAACGACAGCATTAAAATCGGGATTAGATTTAGTTGCTGTTGGGTCAGCATTAGTTGCAAATCCTAATTTGCTAAATCAAGAAAAATGGCAATTAACGTTATCGATGAGTGATCCTAGTATCCCTAAGTTAATGTTAAAAAAAATCCAAGCGCTGGGTAGCACATTTGGATTTACCTTAGTAGATTAGATAATTTATTAAAAACTGTAATATCTGTTGTTGATGATAGGAAAACCTATTACTGGCAACAGATTTTTTATGTTATAAAATTAAAAGTTCAGATTTGTCATTTTAATATATTTAAACAGACACTGGCTTAATTTTTAATTTCTGTTATTATTTAGGACGTTAAGACAAATAATATAGATTGGAGAATGATAACTTATGGAAATTGCAGGATTTGGCGTTGAAGAGTGGTTAAATGTCTATGAATCTAAAGCTACGTATGATATTGCACAAAGAACGGTTTCATCGATGACAATGAACGAATTATTAAATATTGGTCAAGAAAATGGTCAGGATTTTTATCGTGATTTAGATGCACAAAAGATGAATTATGGTTGGATTGAGGGGTCCCCAGCTTTTAAAGCAGAGGTTAGCAAACTTTATAAAGCGGTTTCGCCGGAACAAGTTTTACAAACTAATGGTGCAACAGGAGCAAATCAACTGGCACTATACGCGTTGATTGAACCTGGTGATCATGTGATTTCTATGTATCCTAGTTATCAGCAACTCTATGATATTCCTAAATCATTAGGAGCTGAAGTCGATTTTTGGAATATTTCTGAAAAAAATCAATGGATGCCTGATTTGGATGAATTACGAGCAATTATTCGACCAGATACTAAAATGATTTGTTTAAATAATGCGAATAACCCAACGGGAACAGTAATTGAAACTAAACTAATGACTGAAATCGTTAAAATTGCAAAAGAAGTCGGCGCATATGTATTAGTTGATGAGGTCTATTTACCTTTAGATGATACAACGGACGTAAGTTCAATTGTTGATTTATATGACAAAGGTATTGCGACGAATAGTTTATCAAAAACCTATTCAACTCCCGGTATTAGAATCGGTTGGACGGTTGCTAGTCCAGCTGTTACAGATATTTTTAGAAAATACCGTGATTATACGATGATTTGTGCAGGTGTATTTAATGACCAAATGGCTGTTCATATTTTAAAAAATAAAGAATTAGTATTGGATAGAAATCGACAAATTGTGAAACGAAATTTAAAAATTTTAAGTGATTGGGTGGAAAATGAGCCAGCAGTTAGCTTAGTAGTGCCAAAATCTGTCTCGACTTCATTTATAAAATTTGAAACAATTGAAGATGATGAACAATTTTGTCAAAAATTATTAAAAGATTATGGGGTTTTATTAGTACCTGGAAGCCGATTTGGTGTGCCAGGACATGCAAGATTAGGTTACTGTGCTAAAGAATCCGTTTTAGTAGAAGGATTAAAACGCTTGTCACAAGCATTACATGAATAAGTTTAGTGCATCAAAGAGAGATAAAAAGTAGATTTACAAGTTACTTTTTATCTCTCTTTTTGTGGAAAGTAAAATTAGATGATAAATCAAAAAGTGTGAGCTGGTTCACACTTTTAATGTAACCGATTTCACACCAGAAACTGTAGACTGTTGATATACTCCAAGCGAAACGACCGGCAGAGGAGGGTGTCATGATAAAAATACAGTAAAAGGATAACGCCGCTATCTATTTGGTATAAAACAATTAAAGGAGGAAATTATAATGGATTCAACGACAACAATGGAAAAGGTACCTAAAAAGAAATTTAAGTTAAAAATGCCCGGCGCTTTTGTTATTTTATTTATATTAACGATTGTTGCAGTTATGGCAACATGGATTATTCCAGCGGGCTCTTACTCTAAATTATCTTATGATCAGGCAAGTACGGAATTAAAAATTACCGATGCGCATGGGAATGTAAAAAAAGTTCCTGCGACACAAAATCAATTGGATAAACTTCATGTCAAAATTGATATTAAACAATTTACATCAGGTGGTATTACGGCAGCAGTATCAATACCTAATACATATCAGCGATTGAAGCAAAATCCGGCAGGACCAGCTGATATCACAAATAGTATGGTTAACGGGACAATTGAAGCCGTAGATATTATGGTCTTTATTTTAGTCCTGGGTGGTTTAATTGGTGTTGTTAAAGTCAGCGGCGCGTTTGAATCAGGTTTAATTGCGCTAACTAAGAAAACCAAAGGTCATGAATTTTTATCAATTTTCTTTGTTTCAATTTTAATGGTTTTAGGCGGAACTCTTTGCGGGATTGAAGAAGAGGCAGTGGCCTTCTATCCAATATTGGTACCAGTATTTATCGCGATGGGCTATGATTCGATAGTCTGCGTGGGGGCAATTTTCTTATCCAGTTCTATTGGGACCACATTCTCTACGATTAATCCGTTCTCAGTTGTTATTGCGTCAAATGCAGCCGGAATTGATTTTACGCAAGGTATGATTTGGCGGATTGTTGGTTTGATTGTCGGGTCTATTTTCTTAATTATTTATTTAGGACGTTATAGTAAAAAGGTTAAGGATGATCCAACAGCTTCAATTACTTATGAAGATAGTAAAGACTTTAATCGATTATGGTCAGTATCTTCAGGTGAAGGTGGTAATAAATCAGTTTTCACTATTCGTAAGAAAATTATTCTATTATTATTTGTTGTGACATTCCCAATCATGGTTTGGGGCGTTATGGCAAAAGGTTGGTGGTTCCCAACGATGGCATCTTCATTCTTGGTATTTGCTATCGCCATTATGTTCTTAACAGGTACAGGTCGAGATGGTCTAGGTGAAAAGGGTGTCATTGATGCTTTTGTCAGTGGTGCATCTAGTTTAGTTGGGGTGTCATTTATTATTGGACTTGCCAGAGGGATAAATATCGTGTTAAATCAAGGATTGATTTCAGATACCATTCTTCAATATGCGTCATCTTTAGTTGTTGGCGTAAGTGGACCAATTTTCATAATTATCATGATGGTTATTTTCTTCTTCCTTGGATTTATCGTACCTTCTTCATCCGGATTAGCCGTTTTAGCAATGCCAATATTTGCGCCATTAGCTGATTCTGCAGATATTCCAAGATTTATTGTCGTTTCTGCTTATCAATTTGGACAGTATGCAATGCTTTTCTTAGCACCAACAGGGTTAGTTATGGCAACACTTCAAATGTTAAATATCAGATATTCGCACTGGGTAAAATTCGTTTGGCCCGTCGTTGTCTTTGTTCTATTATTTGGTGGTGCACTCTTAGTATTACAAGTCTTAATTTATTAAAGTAAGAATTATCATAAAAATAATGTACTTTTAATGTTTCTCATTTAATAATTTTAAAAACACGGTAGTGGAAGCGTTTTATAAATGTAATATACGATATTGAACCGTAAGAATCCTCATAATGAGAAATAGTTCACATTATAGGTGTAAGCGTTTACTAATATAGGCTAATTATTCCTGTTATGCTATGCATGTAATAAATATATGGGAGGTAATCATTATGACAAGTCCAGTACACGTAACATCAGAAATCGGAACTCTTAAAACAGTTTTGTTAAAGAGACCCGGTAAAGAAGTTGAAAACTTAACACCAGATATCATGGGTCGTCTTTTATTTGACGATATTCCATACTTACCTGAAATTCAAAGAGAACATGATTTTTTCGCAAAAACATTGCAAGACAATGGCGTTGAAACAATTTATCTTGAAACATTGGCTGCAGAAGCTTTAGATGCAGGAAATGTAAAAGAAGAATTCTTGGAAAAAATGTTAGATGAATCAGGTTTAGTTTCTAGCACACTCCATGCTGCATTGAAAGAATATTTACTTTCAATGGAAACACAAGATATGGTTGATAAAATTATGGCTGGCGTTAGAACAAATGAAATCGATTACAAGTCAAATGCTTTAGTTGATTTAAGTTCTTCTGAAGACTATCCATTCTTTATGGATCCAATGCCTAACCTTTACTTTACACGTGACCCAGCAGCATCAATGGGTGATGGTTTAACAATTAACCGTATGACATTCGCTGCACGTCGTCGCGAATCATTATTTATGGAATACATTATGGAATACCATCCACGTTTTGCTAATAAAGGCGTAAACGTATGGCGTAGTCGTAACCATCTCGACCGTATGGAAGGTGGAGACGAATTAATTTTAAACGACCACGTTCTTGCAATTGGTATTTCGCAACGTACTTCAGCTCGTTCAATCGAAGAATTAGCACAAGTATTATTTGCAAAACACAGTGGCTTTGATAAGATTCTAGCAATTAAAATCCCTAATAACCGTGCAATGATGCATTTGGATACAGTGTTCACAATGATTGATTACGATAAATTTACAATTCATCCAGGAATCCAAGATAATGGCGGAAACGTTGATACATTTATCTTAGAACCAGGTAAAGATAACCACATTAACATTTCACATCGTACAGACTTACAAAATGTCTTACGTGAAGTCTTAAAAGTACCAGAACTTATCTTAATTCCAGTTGGTAACGGCGATGCAGTAGTTGCACCTCGTGAACAATGGAATGATGGTTCAAATACATTGGCAATCGCTCCTAATACAGTTGTAACTTATAATCGTAACTACGTTTCAAATGAAGTCCTAAGAAGTTATGGAATTAAAGTTATTGAAGTTATTTCAGCCGAATTATCACGAGGTCGTGGTGGTCCACGTTGTATGAGTATGCCTATCGTTCGTGAAGACTTAAAAAAATAAAATTTAAAAAAGGTGGAAATTAATATGTCAAACACAGTCTTTCAAGGTCGCAGTCTTTTAGCAGAAAAAGATTTTACTCCAGAAGAATTAGAATATTTAATCGATTTCTCAATTCATTTAAAAGATTTGAAAAAACGTGGAATCCCTCATAAATATCTTCAAGGTAAGAATATTGCCTTACTTTTTGAAAAAAATTCAACAAGAACACGTGCTGCTTTCACAACAGCATCAGTTGATTTAGGTGCTCATCCTGAATTTCTTGGAAAAAATGATATTCAATTAGGTAAAAAAGAATCAGTTGAAGATACAGCTAAAGTATTAGGTAGTATGTTCGACGGTATTGAATTCCGTGGATTCAGCCAAGATGTTGTTGAAGGATTAGCTAAATTCTCAGGCGTTCCTGTATGGAATGGTTTAACTGATGAATGGCATCCAACACAAATGATTGCTGATTTTATGACTGTTAAAGAAAACTTTGGCAAATTAAAAGGCATCACATTAACATACGTTGGGGATGGCCGTAACAATATGGCTAACAGCCTTTTGGTAACTGGATCAATGTTAGGTGTAAATATTCATATCGTTGCACCTGACTCATTACAACCAACTGAAGAAGTTCAAAAATTTGCTGCTGAATTTGCTAAAAAATCAGGAAGCAAGAACATGATTACTTCAGACGTTGATAAAGGGGTTAAAGGTTCAGATATTCTTTACACAGATGTTTGGGTATCAATGGGTGAAGAAGATAAATTCGAAGAACGTATTAACACATTGAAACCATACCAATTAAACATGGACATGGTTAAAAAGACTGGTAATGAAAATATGATCATCATGCATTGTTTACCAGCATTCCATGGCATTGAAACTGAATATGGTAAAGAAATGTTCGAAAAATATGGTGTTAAAGAAATGGAAATTACTGACGAAGCATTCCGTAGTAAATATGCGCGTCAATTTGAAGAAGCAGAAAACAGAATGCATTCAATCAAAGCAATTATGGCTGCAACTGCAGGAAACTTATTCATTCCACGCGTTTAATAACATTATGATAGTTTGTTTTTAACGGTGAAAGTAACTTAACAGGGAAGTGTCTCTGCAAAAAAATAGGCTGTCATTAGGGGGACTAATCTGGAGCAAGACTTTAGATTAGGTCCCTTTTTATTTTTAATAAAGAAAGTAGGCAGTTAAATTATGGACGAAAAACATACAGTTAAAAAAATTAGTTTAATGGCGCTAGTCGCGTTAGTTATTAGTTCTTCTATTGGTGGTGGGGTCTTCGGACTAACCTCTGATTTAGCCAATGCATCTTCACCCGGTCCTGCTCTAATTGGTTGGGTAATTGTCGGAATTGGTATTTTGATGTTATCTCTTTCATTGAATAACTTATTAAATAAAGAACCAGATTTAGAAGGTATTTTTACTTATGCAGAAAAAGGATTTGGACCATTCGCTGGATTCATCAGTGGTTGGGGTTACTGGTTATCTGCTTGGTTAGGAAACGTTGCATTCGCTACAATCTTGATGAGTGCGGTTGGTTACTTTTTCCCTATCTTTAAATCAGGACAAAATCTACCTTCAATTTTAATTGCAAGTATCCTTTGCTGGGGATTAACATACTTTGTTAATCGCGGTATTGAAGGTGCAGCAGCAATCAATGCGATTGTTACGGTCTGCAAATTAATTCCAATTTTTGTATTTATTGTTGTTGCTATATTCTTATTCAAGATCGATATTTTTACAGCTAACTTCTGGGGCACAATGAGTCATAACTTCGTTGTTGGCGATGTCGCTTCACAAATTAAAAAATGTATGATGGTTATGATGTGGGTCTTTGTAGGTATCGAAGGGGCATCAATGTTGTCTTCTCGTGCAGAAAAGAAATCTGATGCAGGTAAGGCTACAATCATTGGCTTAATTAGTTTATTAGTCGTTTACGTTTTAGCTTCAATGTTACCATACGGTATTTTGACACAAGCACAATTAGCTTCAATTCATCAACCAGCAATGTTATATATTGCTGTTGAAATGGTTGGACCAGTTGGTGGTTACGTTATCGGTATTGGCTTAATTGTTTCAATTTTGGGTGCATGGTTATCATGGACAATGCTTCCAGCAGAAACAATGTTATTAATGGCCAAAAGTAAATTATTACCCGGTTACTTTGGTAAAGTTAATGATAAAAAAGCACCAACTTTTGCTTTAATCGTAACAGGCGGATTAGTACAATTATTCCTTTTCACGCTTTTATTCACAGATAAGGCTTATAATTTTGCTTATTCACTATGTACAGCTTCAATTATTGTTTGTTATATCTTAGTTGCGATGTATCAAGTTAAATACTCAATTCAACATATTGATGAAAAAGGCAATAAAGCACAATTAGTATATGGTTTAATTGCGCTATTATTCCAAGTTGCCGGGATTATTATGGCCGGTATCAGTTATTTATTACTCTGTTTAATCGCTTACATTCCAGGGATTTACTTCTATGGGAAAGCAAGAGTAGCACAAGGTGAAAAATTCTTATCAAAAGGCGAAATAGGTATAACCCTGGTTATAATTATTGGTGCTTGCATTGGTATTTGGTTAATTGCTTCAGGAAAAATGGTTGTTTAATAAATAAAAAAATGAGGAGTCGATTAATATGTCAAGAAAAATTGTTATTGCTTTAGGTGGAAATGCTATTTTATCAAAGGATGCTAGTGCTGAGGCACAACAAAAAGCATTGCGAGAAACAGCTGAATATCTTGTTAAATTTGTTGAAAAAGGGGATAAATTAATTATCTCTCATGGTAATGGTCCACAAGTTGGGAACTTATTACTTCAACAAGCAGCTGCAGTTTCTGAAAAGAACCCAGCCTTACCATTAGATACTTGTGTTGCAATGACACAAGGAAGTATTGGTTATTGGATGCAAAATGCATTGGATAATGCATTGGTTGAAAAAGGAATCAATAAAGAAGTTGCAACTATTGTGACACAAGTTATCGTTGATCAAAATGATGCTGCATTTAGTAACCCAACTAAACCAGTTGGTCCATTCTATTCAGAAACAGCTGCTAAAGCAGAAATGGCTGCACATGAAGAGATGACATTTGTTGAAGATGCTGGTCGTGGATGGCGTCGTGTTGTTCCTTCACCACGTCCAACTGGGATTAAAGAATACAAAACAATCGATCAATTAACAGAAAATGGTGTTATTTCAATTTCTGTTGGTGGCGGTGGTGTTCCTGTTGTTGAAGAAAACGGTAAATTACATGGCGTAGAAGCTGTTATTGATAAAGATTTCGCTTCAGAAAAATTAGCTGAATTGGTAGATGCTGATTTACTTATTATTTTGACGAGTGTTGATAATGTTTATGTTAACTTCAATAAACCTAATCAAGAAAAATTAGAACAGGTAACTGTTTCTGAATTAAAAGAATATATCAAAGAAGATCAATTCGCTAAAGGTAGTATGTTACCTAAGATTGAAGCTGCGATTGAATTCGTTGAAGCAAGTAAAAAGGGTCGCGCAATTGTGACATCTTTAGAAAACATCAGTCAATTATTAGATAATGATGCTGGGACAGTTATCGTAAAAGGTTAATAAAAAGCGATAGTTAAGCTGAACTAGCTAACAAAGTTGTAAGGTAAATTGTGGCCAAGGAATATCCATGTTAAAATGATAAAGGAGAGAGTTTAGGGAGTTAGTAATTAGTGGAGGGGATCAAACAATGCAAAAAATTAAAGCAGTACCCCAATATATGCAGTATTTAAGAAAATTATCAGATTTTGAAGCACTTACTGATGAAGAAGCCAATTTACTAATGAACAACATGAGTATCAAATCGTTCCAAAAAGGTCAGGTTCTTTTTGACGAAAATGATCAACGTACACGTTTTTATTTTTTAATAGAAGGCGTAATACGGGTTGAACGATTTGATATTGATGGCGACTTTGGATTTTATTCATATATCAAAAATGACTTAGGATTTCCGTATCGAGGCTTACTAAGTGATAAAAATTACCCTTATTTAGCGAGAGCCATGACGGATATACAAATCGTCTATTTCCCAATGGCCTTAGTTGAACGGATATTGAAGCAAAATATTCTGATGGCTACTCGATCAATAAGGGAGATGTCAACAATTCTAAGCGCTACAGAGAATCAAGTGCAAAGAATGGTAACGTCTAGTGCTCATGATCGAATTGTACAAGCTATCAATATTTTAGCAGAACAATTAGGTGCTGATTTCACAGAAAAGCATGTCGTTATTCCTTATCGTGTCACGATTAAAGAGCTAGCGTTAGTTAGCGGGACTACTCGTGAAACAGCCGGACATGTGATTAAGTGCTTGGCTAAAAATAAGGAAATCATTTTTGAACGGCAGCAATTAACATTGTTGGAAGGTTGGTTTGCTGATCAGAGTTTTGACCGGCAAGAACGCATCTTTAAATTATAATCTGAATAAAAAAATGATCATATGACTTTGGCATATTATGGCCAGGTCATATGATTATTTTTTTAAAATAAAATTGTAATTAAACCGATTGCTAATACTACTTGAACAAGCATAATACCACCAGCATAAAGTAATAAACGCTTGCCTTGACTAAATAGTGATTTTAAATTTAACCGAAGGCCAATAGCAGCTAAGGCGATTATTTCACACCATGTACTTAGAAAATGTGCAGTTTCACCAATTCGTGAAGGTAAAAAATGTAAACTATTAAGGACACAAAGTGTTAAAAATCCAATAACATACCAAGGAACTAAAGTTGATTTTTTTGTTGTTACTTGTGACGCTTTTTGGGTAGGTTGATTCTTGCTGTGTAAATAGCTAAAAATAGTAATAACAAATACTAAACAAATAATTCTTAATATTTTGAACAATGTAGCAGTTACGATGACATCCTGATTTAGCATAGTTGCACTTGCAACTACTTGCCCAACAGATTGCACAGTTCCACCAATTAAGACACCTCTGAAAACATTGTTACCACCCCAGAGGAGGGTTCCAATAATAGGTAATGTTAACATTAAAATGGTTCCCATTAGATTAACTAACGTAATTGAAATTCCAGTTTCTTCATTATCAGCATCAATAACTGGGGCAATTGCACCAATGGCTGATGAACCACAGACAGCATTTCCACCGGCCATTAATAAGTAAGTACCTTCACCAAAGGCTAATTTTTTACCTAGCCAAATTGCAAAAATAATTGTGATACTCATTTGAAGAAAAGTAAAAAGTAAGCCATTTAAACCAATTTCTTTAATACTTTGAAATGTGATAGTCGCACCTAACAAAAGAACTGAGTATTCTAATAAACGTTTCTCAGAAAATTTAGTTCCGGCCGTTAGTGTGGGTTGATGTAGAACAGTATTACCTAAAATGATTCCAATGAATAAAGCAATAGTTGCACCACCTAACATGGGCAACCAAAGTTTAGCAATAAAATAGCTGGCAAGCCCAATTAGTAAGGCAACGATAAATCCTGGTAGTAAGTTAGTTATTTTTTTCAATATGATCATCCTCTCTAAACAATACTTTAACTATAGCTGATTTCTTTTAATTAATAAAATAAATCTTTATAATAAGTACTATTAATAAAACGAATGGAAGTGGTTAATATTTTTAAAAATTTAGAAATTTTTAAATCAGTTTATGAAACAAGGAACTTTACTACTAGTGCGCAACTACTATTTTTATCACAACCAACGATTTCAGTTCAAATTAAGCAATTGGAAGAAACATTAGGTGTTATGTTATTTGAAAGAAATGGCCGACAACAAATTGTACCTACCGAGAGTGGAACGCTACTTTACCAGCAAACACAGCAATTACTAGATTTATGGCAGCAAGATTTATTTGCCTTAAAACATCAAAAAACTGATCAGAAAATTGCCTGTAAAATAGCTGCCTCACACACCACTGCAGCATACTTACTACCTGACCTGTTACGCAAAAATAAGGAATCTCTAAAACGATTAGAATTAGAAGTTAGCGTTCTTAATTCATCACAAATTATGGAACAATTAAAGCAACATAAGTTAGATTTTGGATTTATTGAAAAACCGTTGACTGAGAAGAATATTAAACGTTACTCGTTGACGACTGATCAATTAGTTTGGGCTGGTAATGAGGATGAGCCGTGGTTACTTAGAGAACATGGATCAGGTGTTTATCATTATTCAATTAACTACTTAAAAGCAAATAATTTAACGTTAGAGCACTTCATGACGATTAAAAGTAATTCATTAATTATTCAATTGCTCAGACAAGGTATAGGGCAATCAATTGTTTCACAGACTGCACTGACTGATTACCCAGAGATACCAGTCAAAGTACTATCAAAACAGTATCAGCGTGAATTCTACCTTGTTGGAAGAAACGAACTACCAAAGCCAATTCAAGAATTTGTAACTTGTTTAATAAATGAATCTTCTAAAGTATAGATTAAGGTTATCAGACTTAAGTATAAAATAATTAGGTTAAATAAATTGCTTACTTTTAGTAAGTGTGATAATTTAAGTTTATTAAATAAATTGGGGGTATCAATCATGAACACTAAATTATTAGGATTACATCATATTACAGCTATTACTTCAAGTTCACCAAAAATGTTTCATTTTATGACAGAAATATTAGGATTACATTTAATTAAAAAAACAGTAAATCAAGATGATGTTAGAACCTATCATCTATACTTTACGGATGATATGGGATCGGCAGGAACCGATATTACCTTTTTTGATTTTCCGGGTTTATTTCAAGGCACAAAAGGAAAAAATGGTATTTCGAGAATTGGATTTAGAGTTCCTAGCGATGATGCCCTAGATTTTTGGGCAGAACGATTTGACGATTATGATATTAAACATGATGAAATTGAAATGAATTTTGGCAGTAAAACAATGAATTTTTATGATTTTGATCATGAGCAATATCAATTAATTTCTGACGAACGTAATCATGGTGTGGAAGCTGGGACACCTTAATTATATAGTCCGGTTCCCAAGATGTTCGCAATTAATGGGTTAGGAACAACAATTATTACAGTGGATTATCCAGAACGTATGGATATTGTGTTAAGACAATTATTGGGATTTGATAAAATTGCCACAGAAAATCAACGTACATTATATGAATTGAACGATGGTGGACATGGCGCACAAATTATTATCGAAGAAGACCAAGATTTACCGAATGAGATTCAAGCATATGGAACAGTTCATCATATTGCTTTCAGGACAGAAGATGAAGAGTCATTAAACTATTGGATTGAACAAATACAAAGAGTTGGTATTCGTGATTCAGGTTTTGTTGACCGATTCTATTTTAAATCAGAGTATTTCCGTCCTGGTGAAGGTGTATTATTTGAAATTGCAACGGATGGTCCTGGATTCTTGCAAGATGAAACATATGAAGAAGCTGGTATTCACCTAGAGTTACCACCATTTTTAGAAGACCAACGTGCAGATATTGAAGCTCACTTAGTTAATTTCAATTCAGACAAGAAGTTATAGATATGGCAGAAGCAATTACATCTTATAAAGCTGGTAGGGTTGGCAATGCGACAATCTTAATGTTGCATGGAACTGGTGGAACGGAATCAGATTTACTATCAATTGCAGATTTTTTGGCTCCAGATAGTCCTAAAATTGGCATTCGTGGACGGTTAATAGAGAATGGTTTAACACGCTATTTTGCACATTTACCGGATGGTGATTTCGATTTAAATAGTTTATCTGTAGAGACAAATTGGTTAATGACTGTAATTAATGAGTTAGCTGTGAAGTACGCTTTTGATCCAGAAAAATTAATTGTCCTAGGTTATTCTAATGGGGCTAACGTTGCCTTCCATTCATTATTAACGGAACAGGCACTATTTAAAACAGCTGTTTTACTACATCCTATGGTGTTATCGGAAAATATTAAAGCGACTGTCGACTTAAGTGATATTAAAATTTGGGGTTCATATGGATTTTTAGATCCAATTGTTTCAAAATCAAATTTTGATGAACTAAAGAAGTTTTGTCGAGAATTTAATATTGAATTTACCAGTTTTGAGGCTGAACAATCACATCAAATTTCAGAATTAGAATTACGGAATGCTAAACAATGGTTAGATAAGACCAATAGATTAAAAATTGAGGAATAATATAAGATGATTTCATTTAATAGTAACGAATTATCGGCTAAAAATCAGTACAAATTAATGTCTGGTACATTAATTCCGAGACCCATAGCATGGGTTACTACTGTAAATGAGACGGGACTAATTAATTTAGCTCCGTTTAGTTTTTTTAGTGTTGTATCGGATACGTTGCCATTAATGTCGATATCAATTAATCGACGTAGAAATGGTGAAATGAAACACACCGCGGCTAATTTAGTTAGTTCGAAACAGGCTGTGGTCCAATTACCAACACGTGAATTAATGGAATTTGTTAATCAGAGCGCTGCTAGTTTTGGACTAGACGAGAGTGAAGTTTCCGAATTGAAATTAACAACGGTTCCTAGTAATAAGGTATTGGTGCCAGGGATTGATGGTGTTAAAGCGAGGTTTGAAGTTATATTGAACCAGTATGTTCCTATTATGGATGATGGTAAGATTATTACGGATTTATTTATTCTTGAAGTGGTTTGTTTTCACATAGAAGATGATGTTTTGGATAAAGAAAAAATGTATATTAATGCTAAAAAATTAGATCCAGTGGCGAGGCTGGCTGGACCAGAATACGCTAACTTAGGAGAGCAATATAAATTAATTCGACCAAAATAGTTAATATCAAATTAGTAATTCTTTGATTAGCCATTGTTGTATGGATTGAATAATTATATAGCCGTTATTGACATATAGTAAGTGTTATTGATGACAGTATTTATTATTAAGGGCTACACTACAAGTATAAATAGTATAGGGGGATACAATTATGGGATATCAAGCAAGTCAAGAAGAACATTCGATTGAAATCACCAATGTTCAATCATTAGAAAAATTAGTGGAAGCACGTATGGAAAAGGGTGCATTTGGGTATATTGCTGGTGGAGCTGAGGATGAATGGACGTTACGCGAAAATACAAGTGCATTTAATCATAAGCAAATTTCACCTCGAGTTTTACAAAATATCGAAAATCCGGATTTATCAACAACATTTATGGGTATTGATTTACAAATGCCAATGATAGCAGCTCCAGTTGCGGCACAGGGGCTAGCCCATGAACAAGGTGAAATTGATACTGCTAAGGGGATGGCCGCAGTTGGTTCAATTATGTCGCTTAGTACGTATTCAAATAAAACGATTTCAGAAACATATAATGGAGGAACTGGTGGACCTCAATTTTTCCAATTGTATATGAGTAAAGATGATAAATTTAATCATTTTTTATTAGATCAAGCCAAAGAAGTGGGGATGAAGGCTATCATATTAACAGCTGATTCAACACTAGGTGGTAATCGTGAAGCTGATAGTATTAATAAATTTATCTTCCCTCAACCAATGGCTAATTTAGCTGAATATGGTGAAGGTGAAGGACAAGGAATCGCAGCTATTTATGCTAATGCTAAACAAACATTGAGTTTAGCAGATATTAAGAGTATTTCTGATTATACTGACTTACCCGTTTTCGTTAAAGGTATTCAATCACCATTGGATGTTGATGCTATTATTGAAGCTGGAGCTAAAGGTATTTGGGTTTCAAATCATGGCGGTCGGCAACTAGATGGCGGACCTGCATCGTTTGATGTTCTTGAGTTAATTGCTAAGAAGGTCAATAAACGAGTGCCAATTGTCTTTGATAGTGGCGTTCGTCGTGGTTCACATATATTTAAAGCGCTTGCTAGTGGGGCGGATGTCGTTGCCATTGGCCGTCCAATGGTTTATGGGCTTCATTTGGGTGGTGCGAAAGGCGTTCAATCAGTCTTTGAACATTTAGCTAAGGAATTAACAATTGATATGCAATTAGCTGGAACAAAAACGGTTGATGATATAAAAAAAACGGAACTTATTTAAAGAAAACAATAAGGGGATACAATTATGCTAGTTATTAATTACATTCATGGAGAAGAATTACAAGCAACTTACAAAACAGCTGCTGCTTTTGTTGCGATGATGGAATTAGAAGTACCCGAATTTGAAGATTATTATGAAATTACTAAAGTGACAGAAGCTGGTAAAGAAATCGAATTATCGGATAAAACAATGGGCGGTTTATTTAACTTATTATTAGCACGAGGATAATTTTTATTGATGAAAACGGTTCATTGTTAACTATTGTTAAATAGTAACAATGATGTTAGGCATTTAAATAGTATTTAAGATACTAAAGTATGACCCAATTATATTTCTATTGGGTCATACTTTTTAATTTATAAGAAATACGTTTGTTATTGAACTAGCAAACATAATAAGTCGTTAGTTAATAAGTTCTTTCATATTATTAACTGTTTGGTGCTTCAATTTGTGAGAGAAAAAAATACAGTACTAGAAATATAAAAATAATATCTGTTACTGTATTTAAATCCGATTTAAAAGATTTATAGCATAGAGTATTTTTGTTTCACGTGAAACATTGGATCAATTAAAAAATTGATAAATCAACATACTTATTTTGTAAAACCTTAAAATCGTAGGTTGCTAAATTTTGGATATCTTCTAAACCATCAAACATTGCTGTATAACTTCCAGCAAGCATTAGATTTAAGGGAATACCTTTATTTTGGCGAACTAAAATAACAGGTTTGCGATTGGCATGAGCATAACCACATTCCCAAACAGTACCTGAGTCAGCTTCATCATTGTTTTCTTCCAATTGATAATCAAGAACTGCAACAACGATATCTGCTTGATCAATTTGGCGAATATCATTTTGGAAGGTAGCTGTTTGCCATTCAAATGTGCCGAAGTCCGCATCTGGATATTGAACGTTTCCTGGAAGATGAATTGCATCTGCGTTAATTGTTGGATTTTTACTTAGGAGATCGGCTACCAAATCTAATCGTTCTTTTTGTTCTGGAGTGAAAAAGGGTCCTGCAAGATAAACGCGTTTTTTTGTCATTGTAAACTCCTTTTATATTAATAATGTAAGTATACTAATAATTAAAAAATAAATCAATTAATAATTCGGCTATTAATCTTTTAATGATAAATAAACATAATATTCCATAAACATGATAACAAAAAACGAACTATACATTTGTATTTATTATAGTTATTCGCTTATAATGACGTTACATTTTAGAGAAATAACAGAAATAAAGGTTGGTTATGTCATTTTCAGTAAAATAAAGGTAATTATTCAATAAAAAAGTAAACGCTTTCTTGAATATCTAATTAAAATGGACTAGTATTAATAAGAATGGACAAATACAGTAAGCGGAGGAGATAAATATGCAAGTTAAAACAAAGGATTTTGGAAATGACTATGATTTAATAACGATTATAAATGATAATGGGTTTGAATTATCACTCACAGATTTAGGGGCTAGAATTGTTAGCCTCAAGGTACCCACAAGTACTGGAAAACGAGAAATTGTTCTTGGATTTGATTCAGCAAATGAATACTTAGAAAAAGATAGTTTTATTGGCGCTTCAATTGGTCGTGTTGCTGGACGTATTAAAGATGGTAAATTCAACATTAATGATCAAAGCTACCAAGTGCAAATTAACGAAGGTACAAATACATTGCATGGTGGTACGCCAGGATTTGATACTAAAAAGTGGACGTATAAAATAAGTGAAAACGAAAATGAAATAGCTGTTATTTTTCATTTAGATAGCCCAGAAGGCGAACATGGTTTCCCTGGAAACATGGCAATTGATGTAAAATATCTATTAAATAATGATAACATTTGGCATCTTGAAACGACTGCTAAAACGGATAAAGATACACTATATAATCCAACAAATCATGTTTACTTTAATGTTATGGGTGACGTCACAGAAACAATAGATGACAATTTATTACAAGTAGATAGCGATAAGTTTGCACCATTAGAACCCGATTCAATTCCAACAGGTAAAAAGATGTCTGTTGATGGAACGCCTTACGATTTCCGTCAAGCTAAGACATTACATGACGTTTTCACAAGTGATTTTGCTCAAAAAAATCAAGTTAATGGTATCGATCATCCCTTTTTCTTGAATAATCCTGCAGTTGGTAAAGAATCAGCAAAATTAGTTAGTCCAGATAAAGAAGTTTCTGTCTCAGTTTCAACTGATGCAACAAGTTTAGTTATCTTCACGGCTAACTTTGGTGAAGTAACGCCAATTATGCATGGTAAAAAATTAGCTAATCATGCAGCAATTACATTTGAAACACAATCAGCACCTGGATCTGAACAATTCCCTGAATTTGGTGATATTGTTTTACGTGTAGGCGATACGTACAAAACAGTTACAGAATTTAAATTAAATTAATTAGTAATCAACTGAGACAGTCATGGTAAAAATAGTGACTGTCTTTTTGTCGTTAACTTACGAGTGTAAGTCATACCATTTTAGTCGAGAAAGATGTAGACTTTAGTCAGGATAAAACGAAGGAGTGTATAAATGATGACAGAAATAAAAAGAGTATTAGTTGTTGGATCGAATGGTCGAATTGGCCAAAAAGTAACAAGTAAATTAGCTGATAAAGGTTACCAAGTCTTGGCGGGTTCAAGACATACAGATAATTTAGATAAAGGTAATATTACTTATGTCTATGTTGATTTGTTAGAAGGTATAGATAAATTAGTCAAGAATATGCAGGCTGTTGATGCCATATTATTTGTTGCTGGTTCTGGCGGCAAAGACTTAATGAAGATTGATCTAGATGGGGCAGTTAAAACGATGGAAGCAGCTGAAATAGCTCATGTTAAGCGTTTTGTAATGTTGAGTTCCGTTTACTCTTTGGATAGAGAAAAAATTGAAGTTTCATCATTAAGAGATTATATGACTGCTAAGTTTTATGCTGATAATTGGCTAATGAAGAATACGCAATTAGAATATACAATTCTTCAGCCAGGCACCTTAGTAGATGAGCCAGGTACTGGTAAAGTAACATTAAATGATGGTCAAGCGGGCTCTAACTCACTTGAAAACGTGGCAGACGTCTTAGTTTCAGTTATCGCACATGATAATACAATCGGAAAAGTAATTACGATGCATGATGGGGATACAGATATCAAAGATGTCCTGTAAATAATTAGAAATTTCGACACAAAAAAAGAGGTTTACTCAGTTAGTTACTTAACGGAGTAAACCTTTTTTATTTAGAATTATTTAGTTGACTCATTTACGATACCGCTATCTTTAGTTGGTGAAATAGCCCAGAGTGAATCGTAATTATATTTCCCTGTCGTATCAAAAATTGAAGTTGTAAAATCTAAAGTTAGTTTTGCATAATAATAAGATTTGTTAATTACAGAACTTGTTGTACCATCACTAAGACTTGATGAGGGTAAATCGAAAATCGTCTTATTAGAAGAGCTGAAATCAATTTCATTAGAAGTTGTTGGCTTTTCTTAAAAAGTAAGCGTACCGCCATTTGAGCTTGTTTGAACTAGGATAATCGAATCTTTTTAATAAGCGGACTTAAAGTATAATTGATAGTAACACTTAAATTCTAGTTAACTTAAAAAAAGGTTATTAATGACTAAAGGCTCTACCTTTAATGGTTATAAAGTGGGGGTAGGTAGGAATCATTCTATTTAAAAATTGATTGTACACTTTCAGTAAATGGTTTGAAAAAATTAAACCTAAAAAAATACTTGTAAATAACATGTAAACGCTATATTAATTGGCGTATATGGACTTAATCATAGAGTTTCTTCTGATAATATTACAGTTGAATCTTATGTAAATTATATGGTACTATTAGGTAAAGGTCAACGTCCCCTTTTCAAGCATTGGCTTAATCAATAAATGGGAGGAATTTATATTATGAAAAAGAATTTATTTTTAATTGCAGCATTAGTACTTGGTTCAACAGCAGTTGTTGGCTCAAGTGTTTCAGCGGATTCAACAGATGGTAAAGGTACAGCTAGTTTAAACATTGAAGCAGGTACTTTTACTCAAACGGGTGCACCATCGTTCAGTTTCACAACAAAACTAAATGAAGCATTAGTTACGACTGGTACAGATATTACATCAACTGGCGCAAAAGATGCTTCTCAAGCTTTAGATGTAGCCGATTACGTAGGTACAGATAGTGGTTGGAATGTTACTGCACAATTAGGTGTGATGGCTGATGCTGAAGTTAAGGTTAGCTCATTAGATCTTGCATCTGCTACAGTTAAAACAGACTCAGATGCTACAGCATCTGCTGCTACTTTAACACCAGCTGGTGCTGCAGCTCCTGTCGCGACAGCTACAACAGGCGCTGGTGCTACAACATTGTCATATGCTGACAATAGTGCAACATTAAAACTTGGTAAAAATACTAAAATTGCAACAACTTCAGCTGATTTAACATGGACTGCAACTCAAGGAAATGCTAGTGCAGCAGCTTTTAACTAAGCTAATTAAAACGTAACAGAAAAAAGACCGCCTAAGGCAGTCTTTTTTTTTAAGGAGAATCGAAATAATGAAATTAAGAAAAATAGTTTTAAGCTTTTTAGCTATCGCGATAGTCACACTTATTACTGTATCGACCAATGTCTATGCAAAGTCTAATAGTGCCGGGTTTACGGTAGCCAAAGTAACGCCTGCTAATCAATATCGAGAGGCAGCACAATTTGATATTAAAATGAACCCTAACTCAACACAGACATTGGCATTGAAAATTAAGAACTTAGAAAACGATACTAAAACGATTGTTGTGAGCCCTAATAGTTCATATACAAATACGAATGGACTAATTGTCTATGATAAGACAAATGTAAAAAAGCCAGCGACTGCTAAGTATCAATTTTCAGAACTTGTCTCAAAAAAACAAGATGTTGTGGTTGGACCTAAAAAAACAGCAACAGTTACGTTTACAGTGAAAACACCCGCTACGTCATTTTCCGGTATTATTTTAGGTGGCTTTAACGTACAAGAAAAAGTTATTAAGGAAAAGAATAAAGGAAAAGGTATTTCAATTACTAATCGATTTGCGTACGTTGTTCAAGCAGTCATTAGAGAATCTGAAACGGTCGATAATCCTAATCCCAAAATGACAATTGGCGATTCTAAAGTGGTATTGAACGCATTTAATAAAGTTTCACTACAAACAAATATGCAAAATGATGTACCCATTGTGATTGGACCAACAACAATTAAAGCAACTATTACAGAAGATAGTAGTAGTACTGTTTTATATGACAAAACAATTAAGGACGTTGATTTTGCACCCAACGCTAAATTTAGCTATGCATTAGACTTAACTAAAGCCAAGTTAATCGCTGGTAAATATGATGTCCATTATACCGTTACCGGAAATAATAAATCTTGGAAAGCAACGAATTCATTTACAATTACTAAAGCCAATATTAAACAGATTAAATCAGATAATAAGGCAGCAGAGCCTCATATATCTTGGTTATTGTGGTTAATTATTGGTATTATTGCTTTATTAATTTTATTAGTTTTATTCTTACTTTTTATTATTTTAAAAAGAAGAAAAAAAGATAAGGAAGAATCACTAGAAAATAAGTAATCAAAATGAATGGTAATCAAAAAGACGTCTAATTTTTATTAGGCGTCTTTTTGTCGATTAGATTTCTTATTCTTTTGATGAATCTACAACGATACTTGGTGATGATAATGACCAAGTTGCGTTATCTTGAAATTTACCAGGATGAGTAATTTTTTTAGTTTTTAGACTTAATGATAATTGTGCAGAATAGTAGTTTTTACTAATAACTGATGTTGTATCAGAATCAAAAATAGTTGAGTTTAAACTTAAAAGAGTATCTTTAGATGTAATTGTTTTAATATCTGAGGCATTCCCATAAGTGATTGTGGAATTACCAAGCATACTCGTTTGCAATTTTTCAAACCAACCAAGTTGATCGGGAATAAAGAAAGGATCACTTAGATTATCTTTATCACTTGTGCTAACAACTAAATTCCAGTTAAGTCCAAAAGGATTATCGACAGTTAACAAACCAGTTGCAGTTACTGTAGGTGTTTTTTCAGAAGTTCCTGCTGTAAAATTACCAAAATCAAATACTTTTGGATAGGATACTAAAAGATCTCCTGCAACGTGTAAATTATATGAAATAGGCGTGTAATCCGGATTTAATTTTGCGAGATTTGCAGCAGAAATTGTATCATTCGTTTTACCGCTTAAGATATCATTAATTGTGTGATTACTATAACTGGAATAGGTACCCGAATCGTGAGTTGATGTGACTAAATATGAAATTCTATTCTTATGGAAAAGATGATAACCAATCAATTCATTGTCATCAATTAATTTAGAATATGTAGTCCCATCAGTATAAGCAGATTCGTCATATTTATATTTACTATGGTCCGTACTGTATTGTTTTGCAAGATCGTCCGCATCTTTTGCAGTGATTTCTAGTTTAGAATTTGTAAGTTCAGTTGTTCCATTTTCTGAATATTTTTCCCAAGGACCATTATTGAAACTGTACCATAAGTAATATTTTTCAGTTTTATCGGTTGTTGATTTCGTATCTATATTGACTGTAGTATCAAGTGATTTTTTAGTTGTTTGAACGGTATTTTCAGGTAATTCATCAGTGATATTGTTTAATGAATAGTGAAAATCGTAAGGGTCTATTTGTGGAATATAATGAGTCGTACCAGATCCAGTATCTGTAGAAGTATAACCCGGTAACGAAATAGACTTAATAGTAGGATGAGATGAGTTACTTGAATCAGGATCTTTTAAAAATTCTTGTATAGCGTCATCTCCAAAATCATCAGACGCATCAAAAATACTTTGATAGGCAAGGTCACTAGGAACGTTTAAATTACCAATAATATTTTGTCCAGTAACAATACTCCCATATAAGAGACCATCGCTACTTGAATCAACGTCGACATCAGCACTAGGTGCTAATACTGAACCATATAAAGGACTCTTCCAACTTCCGACAAAAATCTTACCATTTTCAGTATTAAAATTATTACTAATATGTGAAGACGTATTGTAGACAGATTTCACTTTTTTAGAGTTTTTATCAGTTGTATCGATTGCAACGGGTTCATCGGATAGAAGATTTTTAGCGGTGGTATCTGAACCATTACTATTTTGTCCGGAAAATAGCGTTCCATCACTATTACCAGCTAACTTGTAATCTATCGAAGATCCGTCAGATTTAGGTGGATACGCATTGAAAGTCATCCAGCTACCTTGATTGAAATTAAAACTGATACCAGCATCATTATTAGAAAAATGCTTATAATTTAACATGAAAAATGGCATTTTCATTGTGTTAATATCAAAATTGACTAAATTAATTTTGATACCAATAGCATCTTCAAATGAAGGAATAGAGCCATCAATATCTGCAAAGACAACGCCTTGATCTGTTGAAGCAGTATTCATATCAACGGTTAATTGAATAACCGTTTTACCAGGTGCATATTTTTCAGCATCAATTGATTTATCTGTATTTAAATCAACACGTTTGATAGCATTATTAGATTTAGTAGTAGAACCTGTTGCTTTAGAGTTTGAGAAATTTGTTGAAGTGAAACTAGCGTAATAATCACTGACATCAGTAATATTTTGAGTAGCATCAGCAAATGATGAAATATCATTGCTTGACATAACAGGAAAATCAGAAAGTTTATCAATAGTATCTTTTTTTGCATTAAATTGCTTGATAGCATCAGCGTAACCGGCATTACTTGAAGGTATGGACCAACCAGCAATGGCTTTTGCGATTTCATCATCAGGGGGAGAATTCTGTAGATAGTATGATAAATCTTTGACTTTATCATTAGATTTTGAAAAAACAAAGCTATTTTTATTACCATACCACTGAATCATATCAGCCCCGGTAATATTTTCTGAAATCATTGTAGGATTAACCTTTGCATAATCAGCATCAGTTAAATTAGCAGTTGAATCATGAGCATAATTTTGTAAGTATTTTATAGAAGAACCTCCGGCGGTACCTGAGGAAGTAAATGTTTTGGCAAAAAATTAACCTTGTAGGGAGTCAATATCATTAGAATTAAACGTGATTGTACCACCAGCGAAACCAGTGACATTCGTGGCAGCCCCCATTGGATAACCTACAGGAGGCGTGTATGATGTAGCAGCTTGTGTAGTATAAATTGGTAACGTTAAAAAGAACAAGCTGAAACAAAGGATGATAATCGATTGATAGGTAGTAGATGAGTTAATATATTTGTTTTTTAGCAAAATAAGACTTCCTTTCAAAATAATTAAAAAATTAACTATTTGATTATATATATATTATAGCCTTGCTAGTATAGGATGTGTAGAGATATTGTCGAAGTATTTGGACAAATATAGCTTATAATTTGGATATACGATTAATAATAAAGAAAATGCGCTATTTTTGACTTTTTATTTAATAAAATCCAGTGATGTTTGTAAGTGTCACTATAGATTAAGCCTTTTCAATTTGGTATACTCAATGAGAAACGTTTTATAAAAAGGGAGATAATAAATTATGATTGAAGCAATTAACTTAAAAGCCGGAATGACTTTTGAACAAGGCGGTAAATTAATTAAAGTTTTAGAAGCAAGTCATCATAAACCGGGTAAAGGTAACACAGTTATGCGTATGAAATTACGTGACGTTCGTACTGGATCAACTGTTGAAACAACAATGCGTCCAGAAGTTAAGGTTGAACAAGCTAATATTGAAACAAAACCAGTTCAATTCTTGTACAACCAGGATACAATGGCTATTTTTATGGATTTGGAAACATATGAACAATATGAAATTCCAAGAGAAATTATCGAACATGAAGCAAAATTCTTATTGGAAAATATGGAAGTTAAAATCCAATTTTACGGTACAGAAGTTATTGGCTTAACATTACCAACTGTTGTAACATTACGTGTTACTGAAACACAGCCTTCAATCAAAGGCGCTACAGCAACTGGTTCAGGTAAACCAGCAACAATGGAAACAGGACTTGTTGTTAATGTTCCTGATTTCATCGCAGCAGATGATGTTCTTGAAATTAATACACAAGAAGGTACATACCTTAAACGTGCACCTAAATAAGATTGAAAAGGTAGTCTCTTGAGACTGCCTTTTTTTAATCATTTAAAATGAGGAGATTACTATGGGAATTAAACTAGTTGCAATAGATATTGATGATACGTTACTAAATCCAGAGGGTAGATTAGCAAAAGAAACAATTGATGCCGTCAAAAAAGTGACACAAAAGGGAATTAAGGTTGTCCTTTGTACGGGACGACCTTTAGCTGGTGTGGTTGGATTTCTTGAACAATTAGGGATTAGTGGGGATGACCAATATGTCATTACCTACAACGGTGCAATTATTGAAACAGTAAGTGGAAAACGTCTAGCGCAACATACGTTAACCTTTGATGAGTATATAGCTGCAGATAAATTAAGTTATGAATTAAATGTTCATTATAATATTTTAGATGATGAGAGCCGAATTTATACATCTAATAAAGATGTTGGTCGTGTGACCGTTATTCAAGCAGCTGAAAATAATGAAGGATTATTTGTACGAAATCCAGAGGAAATGTCACGGGACTTAACCGTTTCTAAAATTATGTTTGTGGATGAACCTGAAGTTTTAGACGCACAGATGATTAATATTCAAAAAATATTTGATGATAGTTATTATGTTGTACGTAGTTTGCCAGAATTTTTAGAAGTTTTGAATAAAAAAGCTAATAAAGGAAATGCATTAACAGATTTAATTGCAGAACTGGGATTAAAAGAAGAAGAAGTTATGGCAATGGGAGATCAACATAATGATTTAACGATGTTTGCCGTAGCCGGAACGACTGTTGCGATGGGAAATGCCATTCCTGAATTAAAAGAAGCAGCAACTTATGTAACAGAATCGAACGTTAATCATGGTGTTGCGGTTGCATTAGAACGTTATGTAGGTTAAATAACGATAAAATATAAAAAAGTTTGGAGTCCGCATGAGGTTAGCGAGATTCCAAACTTTTTATTTAGTCTAAAAGATGTTGCTTTGTTAAGTAGTCGTGTGCGACGGTACTTGCTGGGACATTTTTAACATCAACTAGATAATTCATTTTTTGCATATCTGTATCAGAAATTTTTCCGGTTAATTTATTTAAACTTTTTTTGATGGATGGATATTTTTGTGAGATGCCCTTTGCAACAAGTGGGGCGCCTTGATAAGGTGGGAATAAAGACTTGTCATCTTTTAATGTGACCAAATTATATTTGACGAGCTGACTATCAGTTGAATAGGCATCAACTAAATTTACATTACCATTCACAATGGCTTGATAGCGAAGTGCTGGTTCAAAAGATTTAGTGTTAAATGACAAATGATACTTGCTTTGTAACCCTTTGTAACCATCATCACGGTTTAGAAACTCAAGCGTAAAGCCTGCCTTTATTTTTGAAGATACTCGTGATAAATCAGAAATTTTTGATAGATGGTATTTAGTTGCAAAGTCTTTAGTGACAGCGACAGCATAGGTGTTTTGATAAGCCATCGGATTTAAATAATCTAAATCTGATTTAACTTTAATTTCGGTTTTTGCTTGCTGGTAGGCTTTATTTTCATTTGTACTTTTGAGTGGTGATTTTACTAACTCTTCAAGTACCGTACCTGAAAATTCTGGGTAAATATCGATTGAATTAGATTTTAATGCAGAGTATAGAAAACTCGTTTTACCAAAATTTGGTTTTAAAGTAACCTTGATATTGGCGTCGTCTTCTTGAATTAAATCTTTATACATATTAATTAGAATTTCAGGTTCTGCCCCCATTTTACCAGCAATGACTAATTCTTTTTTCTGATGTGTGAAAGTATTGATTGTGGCACCAACAGCAAATAGGAATCCTAAAGTAATTAATATAATGGTAATTGTTTTTATCTTTAAATTCTGCAATTGCCGGATTAAAACACTGAAAACAATAGCTAGAATAATAGAACTCAACGCGCCAATAATAATCAAGCTCATATCATTTCTATCAATTCCCAGCAAAATAAATGTTCCTAACCCGCCAGCACCAATTAAAGCAGCTAGTGTTGCGGTTCCAATAATTAGAACAAGCGCAATACGAATGCCTGAAATAATTAGTGGCATAGCTAAGGGTAATTCAAATCGAATAAGTTTTTGCGCACGTGTCATACCAAATGCAGTTGCGGCTTCTTCTAATGATGGATCAATACCAGTTAAACCTGCATATGTGTTCTGAAAAATGGGCAGTAAAGCATAAACAACTAATGCGATAATTGAAGGTAGTGTTCCAATTCCGACTAGTGGAATTAATAGCCCTAGCAGCGCGAGTGAAGGAATTGTCTGTAAAACACTGGTAATTTGCAACATAATTTCTGCTGCTCTTTTATGCTGTGCTAACCAAATTGCTAAAAAGACGGCAATGATGGTTGCAATCAGCAATGAAATTAATGATATCTGTAGATGTTGAAGAATAGCGGTCCATAAATCAGCACGGTGCATTTTAAAAGTTGTTATTAAATTTGCCATTGGTCATCCACCTCGCTATCAGACATGCTTGCACCATAACGAATTAAGCATTGGGCATCAACTGCACCAATGAGATTCTGGTCGTTATCTTTAACATTTATAATTGTATATTTAGAAAGTAGAGATATGAGTTCTTTAAATGTTGTTTGAGTTGAGGTGACGTGATTATTAGCGAGTTCATCAATTGGAAGACTAAATGATTTTTGAATCATTTCAGCTAAATTAAATTGCGTGTTGGATACGTCTAACCCAAAAAACTCTGAAATAAAATCATTTTTTGGTGCATTTCTAATTTCGTCAGGGGTACCAACTTGAATGAGATTGCCATCATGCATAACACCAACACGAGTTCCGAGGCGAAGAGCTTCAGACATATCATGCGTAATGAAAATAATGGTATTGTGTAGTTCCTCATGTAAATCGATGACGATATCTTGTAATGTTTTTTTTGAGATAGGATCCAGCGCACTAAATGGTTCGTCCATTAAAATTAATTTTGGTTTAGTTGCAATTGCTCGTAAAATACCAATTCGTTGTTGCTCGCCACCGGATAAATCGCTAGGCATTCTCTTACGATATGCTTCAGGCGGTAAACCAACACGTGTTAATAAGGCATCGACACGTTCTCTTTGTTTGTTTTTAGGCCATTTTTGTAATTCTGGTAATAAGCTGATATTTTCAGCAACTGTCATATTAGGAAATAAAGCAATCTGCTGTAAGACATAGCCAATCTGTGAACGTAAAGTATGTAACGGAATCTGATCAATATTTTGATTTTCAAAGTTAATAGTACCCGAGGTGGGCTCAATTAATCGATTAATCATTTTTAAAGTTGTCGTTTTACCACTACCACTAGGGCCAACAAGAACAAAAAGTTCCCCTGTATCAATATGTAAGTTTAAGTCGTTTAATACGGTAACTGTTTTGAATGTTTTGTTTATGTGTTTGAAATCTAACAAAAGCTAACCCTCATTTCTTCTTATTTTATATGTAATATATCTGGAAATGGTAACTATTTCGATGTAACTCTACATGAATGAAAATTATTAAGCAAAGATTTTGTTTTAAAATGTTGGAATTAAATTTTAGTGTAGGAACGGTCTGAATTGATGGATGGAGTAAGCCTTAATATTAAAAATAATATGTAGAAAAGCTTGACTTAGAGTCAACTCTAAGTGTTTTAATAGAAACTATTGAAGGAGGCGATTGAATGACTAATGAGCAACAATATAAAATTGGTGAGTTTGCTAAATTAGTTGGGTTATCAAGTTTTACATTGCGTTACTATGAAAAAGAAGGCTTAATTAAGCCTCACCGTAATTCGGCAGGCTTACGTTATTACACGGAACATGATATTAAATGGGTAGGATTTTTGCTTCATCTTAAAGGGACAGGGATGCGGATTAATGAAATAACTAAATACGTTGAACTACGAGCACAAGGTGATGCAACCATTAAAGAACGACGCGAGATGCTCAGCAAGGTAAAAGAAAATGCACTGTCTGAAATGGTAGAATTACAGCATAATATTGAAATTATTTCTCATAAAATTGATTGGTATGACAGAAAAGTTTCACACAGAACAAATGGAAACGAAGTGTCAGAAGATATTAGTTTTGAAAAGTATCTAGAACAATTCGCGATATACGATTAACGCTAGGTTAACCGTATAAAATAAAGTGAGGTAATTATAATGAATGAGGAACAAATTAAAAACGGTCTTTTTCCAATAGGTGAAAAAAATGAAGCATATAAAGATTTCTTTGTTGGTCAAAGTTATTTAGACATGTTAGTGGCGGATCCAGATATAAACGTTGGTGTTGGAAATGTTAGTTTTGAACCTGGAACACGTAATAATTGGCACATCCATCACGACGGTTACCAACTATTATTGGTCACTGCCGGTGAAGGTTGGTACCAAGAAGAAGGTCAACAAGCACGACGTTTAAAAGCTGGTGATGTTGTTGTCACAAAAGACGGGATTAAACATTGGCACGGTGCTACAAAAGATAGTTGGTTCTCACATGTTGCTATTACAGCAGGGACACCTGAATGGTTAGAAGCTGTTGATGACGAAACGTACGGTAAATTAAAAGATTAATAGGAGGATATTATATTATGGTAAAGAAACAAACAGCAGGTCGCGATAACTTAGGCGAATTTGCACCTAAATTTGCAGAATTAAATGATGATGTTTTATTTGGTGAAGTTTGGTCACGTGAAAGTGAATTACCAGCACATCAACGCAGTATTATAACAATTTCAGCTTTGATTTCAGGTGGTAACTTTGAACAATTGCCAGCACATATGGCAATTGGCAAAACAAATGGAATTACGAAGGAAGAAATTGCTGAAATTATCACACATTTATCTTTCTACGTTGGTTGGCCTAAAGCTTGGTCTGCATTTAATATTGCAAAAGATGTTTTTGAAGACTAATTATTTAAAAGTGGGACATGAATTAAATAAATACTGGCTCCGTACTTTGTCAAAAGTATCGAGTCAGTATTTTTGCTTACCTAATTATTTCTTGAGGTCTTGTCTGATTAAAAGTGAAATTATAACAATCGTAATCGCGGCAATAATAAATTCTACATTCAAAAAGTGTTTATTTATGAAAAATGCAACAATGACTCTAACTATGGTTGCAATAGCTAACGTTAAGATGAATGTTTTAATATAATGGACATTTATATAATCGTTTATTTTTTTAAACATGGACTCAACTCCTTCAGTTACCTAATAATAGTGGCACAAATTAATAAGATAAGCGAATTTTAAGTAACATTAAATGATTGTCCAGCAGACGTGAAAGCGCTATAATATAATTTGTAATTAGTTTAGGAGGAGATAGTTAATGTATCAAGCAAATGAAAAACGTTATGATAAAATGATTTATAATCGCCTCGGTAATAGTGGATTAAAAGTTTCTGCTATTGCCTTAGGCTTATGGAAGAACTTTGGGGATGAGACACCTTTAGCAACGCAAAAAGATATTATTGAAACAGCATTTGATAATGGAATTACTTATTTTGATTTGGCAAATAATTACGGTGATGGTGCTGCCGAGAAGAATTTTGGGCGCATTTTACGTGAAGATTTAAGTGCCTACCGGGATGAAATGGTTATTTCGACGAAGGCAGGTTACTATATGTGGCCAGGTCCTTATGGCGAATGGGGTTCAAAGAAAAACTTGTTTGCCAGTATGGATCAATCATTACAACGTATGCAGCTAGATTATGTTGATATTTTCTATCACCATCGTCCAGATCCAGATACACCGTTGGAAGAAACAGCTGAAGCTTTGGATTTACTCGTTCGCCAAGGTAAAGCCTTATATATTGGAATTTCAAATTATCGGGCACCAGAAGCTGAAAAGATGATTCAATTACTAAAAGCTAAAAATACACCTATCGTTGTCCACCAACCTAGATATAATTTATTAGATCGTTGGATAGAAGATGGATTAAAAGATGTTTTAAAACAAGAGCAGATAGGAACAGTTGCTTTTAGTCCTTTAGCACAAGGGTTATTGACTGATCGTTACTTGAATGGTATTCCAGACGATTCTAGAGTGAAACGATTTGATACCTTGTCTACTGAGAGAGTTGAATCAACACTTAAAAAGGTTCGTGAATTAAATGAAATTGCAAAAAATCGCAACCAGACATTGGCTGAAATGGCGCTATCTTGGGATTTGAAAGATAATTCTGTTTCGTCGGTTATTATTGGTGCTAGTCGTGTGAGTCAATTAAAGGATAATTTAAAGGCATTAGAGCATTTGGATTTTGCACCAGAAGAATTAGCAAAAATTGATAAAATTGTGAAATAAGAAGAGGTATATAAAGAGAACCCTTGGGATTGAAATGAAATTCAATCCCAAGGGTTCTCTTTATATCTTTTTTTGTTCTATAAAAAATGTATTTTAACTTAATTAAGCTAAGATACATCAATTAAATAAAAACTATTTAATCTTGATTTTCAAGGATTTCTCGAAATGGAATTAAACCCTCTGCTTGGTATTCTTTAACAAAAGCTTTAACAGCATCTGGATCTTGTGTTTTAGGATCAATAATGAGCTGTTCAACAGGAAGTGGACGGTCAGAAGTTACTTTAACATCGATAACAACAGGCACTTTTGAACCTTTAGCTTCAGCAAAAGCAGTTTTTAATTCTGCTAATGTCCGGACGGTATACCCTTTAGCTCCCATGTCGTTGGCAATTGCGCCCCAATCAGCATCAATTAAATCAATACCTGAGTGTGGTTGTTGTTTATCATCTTGTTCAGCGCGGATGAATCCAAGTTCCTGATTGCTTAAGACAACGTTGATGATAGGCATGTTGTATTTAACTTGTGTTAAGACATCTTGCATGACCATCGTCCAACCACCGTCACCAGAAATTGAGAAAACTTGACGGTCTGGAAAGGCAGAGTGAGCCCCAATTGCTGCGGGTAGTGCATACCCCATCGTTGCGTACCATGCGGATGTTGTAAATTTATTTTTCTCACCAAGACGTAAGAAACGCATTGCTTCAATCGTTACATTACCAACATCAATTTGGAAAATTGCATCGTCATCTTTAATTTTATTAATTTCATTGAAAACTGGTTCAAAACGAAGTGGTTTACTGTCATCTTCAGTAAAGCTATCAATCCATTTAATCCAGTTTTCTTTGTTAGCGATGGCAGCTTTGTACCATTTTGTTGGTGCAACTGGTGTTTTAACGGCCTTATTTAATGCGATTAAAGTTTCCTTACCATCGGCTAAAATAGGGACATCAACTGAATGACGTTTACCTAATTTTTCAGAATCAATATCGACCTGAATAAATTTAGCATCTGGAGAAAAGAAATATTCACCAAATGGAAAATCAGATCCAATGAAAAGAACAGCATCAGCGCCACGAAGAAGGTCAACGCCGGGTTTGCCAGCAACTCGTCCAGCAGAACCCATGTATGCTTTGTAATCATCAGGAATAATTGTTTTAGCAAGCGCAGTTGTTGCGATTGGTAATGATAATTTTTCAGATAATTCAATTAATTCTTTTCCAGCGCCACGAACACCTTTCCCAGCATAAATAATTGGTGTCTTAGCTGTTGTTAAAATATCTAAGGCATCTTGAATTTGTTTATCACGAGGCATCGGATAAAGAGGTTCTTGGTGTGTTGCGGCTGTTGAAACAAAGGTGTCATCGATTTCTTGCCAACCTAAATCGGTCGGAATTGTGACAACTGCGACGCCATTATATTTGTAGGCTTGACGGATAGCTTCATCAACAACAATGGGTAAGTTTTCGGGTGTAGTAGCTGTTCTGTTATAAATAGAAACATCCTCAAACATTGGATTTTCATTCATTTCTTGGAAGTAATTTGTATTCATCACTTGTGTACCAACTTGGCCGACTAAGGCAAGAACAGGAACACCATCATATTTAGCATCGTAAAGTCCGTTTAATAGATGGACAGCACCGGGACCAGCGGAACCAAAAGTAACACCTAATTTTCCAGTTACTTTAGCTTCACCAACTGCTGCGAGTGCGCCGACTTCTTCATGACGAACTTGTACATAATTAATTGTATTTTTACGATTATGTAGTGCATTCATTGTTGAATCAAATGAACCACCTGGCAACCCATAGACGGTTTTAACGCCCCAATCTTCTAAAACTTTGAGCATGGCATCTGATGCATTAATTTTTTTTGGCATAATAGTAAATCTCCTTCTTGAAAAATTTTATTCTACAAGGATAGTATAAATCTACCAATGAATTAACACCAGTGAAAGCACTTACTTTTAGTAATTAAAAAAGGTAGTTCAGACAAAAAAGTCTGAACTACCTAAATAGGGTTTTATTTAAAACGAACGATAATTTTACCAAGTGCATGATGAGATTCACTACGATCGTGAGCTTCTGCTACACCTTCTGCAGAGAATTCATGAACTGAATCTAAGGTCACTTTTATAGTGCCATCTTCAAGCATATCAGCTAATTTAGTTAATTCTTCACCATTTGGGTCCAACCAAATTGAATCAAAAGTCACATTTCTTGCTTCAGCAAGACCTGCTGTTTTTTCAGAATCCATCCCAGTAATAGCAACTAAACGACCTGTGCCATGTTTTAAGATATTAACTGATTTTTCTTGTGCGTCACCACCGATTGTATCAACTACAAGGTCGATATCTTTTAAGATTTCCGCAAAATCAGTTTCATGGTAATCAATGACTTGGTCAGCGCCAAGTCCTTTAACAAAATCAATATTCTTCGAGCTAGTTGTGGTAATAACGTAAGCACCAACTGATTTAGCAAGTTGAATAGCGAAAGAGCCAACGCCACCTGAACCAGCATGAATAAAGACTTTTTCACCTTTTTCTAAATGACCATGATCAAAAAGGGCTTGCCATGCAGTTAAACCAGCTAAAGGAACAGCAGCAGCTTCTTCAAAGCTAATATTTTTAGGTTTTGGTGCAAGCAAATTAGCATCAACAGCAGTATATTCGGCGTAAGTACCAAAACGAGTCGTGGCAGGGCGTGCGAAGACTTCATCACCAATTTTCCAATCGGTTACGTTAGCGCCTACTTCTGTGATAACACCCGACACATCCCAACCTAAAATAATAGGAAATTGCCAGTTAAGCATACCTTGTAAAAAGCCTTCACGCGTTTTCCAATCAATTGGATTAATTCCAGCTGCTTTTTCTTGAACAATTACTTGATCCGCCGTCATTTCAGGCATAGCTACTTCACGTTGTTTAAGTTTATCTTGTCCGCCAAATTCATCAATTACAACGGCTGACATCATTTTCTTTTCTGTCATCGGATTCCTCTTCTTTCCAGTTACTTTTAATTTGTAAGTGAATTGTATCGAATAACGAAATAGAATGCAATCAAGACACTCTTTTATAGTATTAATATTCTTATGGTTAAAATTGACATTTAGACTTTATTTACGTATATTATAGCTATAAGTGATGAAGTAGTTCAGTAATTTATCGATCAATTTTAAAGAAACCTGGTGGTCGCTGGAAATCAGGAATTATCGATGAGTGAAGTACGCTATGGAGCTAACAACGATTCATCTCGTTAACGATGATTGAGCGATTAGCTACTATATTATGTAGATAATAACTTGGGTGGTAACGCGGAAATTAATTCGTCCCTGATATCTTTTTTAGATATCAGGGATTTTTTTATACTTATATTATATAGGAGGAAACAGAAATGAATATTATTGACGAACTAGAATGGCGCGACGCAATTAATCAAACGACAGACGAAGATGGGTTACGTGAACTAACGTCTGAAAAATCAATTGGCTTATACTGTGGGGTTGATCCAACAGGGGATAGTATGCATATCGGACACTTAATTCCATTTATGATGTTGAAAAGATTTCAATTAGCAGGACATCATCCATACATCATTATTGGTGGTGGTACAGGTTCAATTGGTGATCCAAGTGGTAAAAAATCTGAACGTGTGCTGCAATCGATGGACCAAGTTCATCATAATGAGCAAGCTCTCACTGCACAGATGACCAAATTATTTGGACAAGATTCAAATATTTCAATTGTAAATAACTATGATTGGTTATCAAAAATTAGCTTGCTTGATTTCTTACGCGATTACGGTAAGTTATTTAATGTAAATAGCATGCTCGCAAAGGATGTTGTTGCAAGTCGTTTGGAAGTTGGTATCTCATTCACGGAATTTACATACCAAATCTTACAATCAGTTGATTTCCTACATTTACACAAGCACCATGATGTTCAATTACAAATTGGTGGGGCTGATCAATGGGGGAATATTACTGCAGGAATTGATCTTATTCATAAAGAGCTAGGTTCAGACACAAAGGCATATGGGCTAACAATTCCACTAATGCTTAAGGCTGATGGTACTAAATTTGGTAAAACAGCTGGTGGCGCAGTTTGGTTAAATCCAGAAAAAACAACACCATATGAATTCTACCAATTTTGGTTAAATCAAGACGACCGGGATGTTGTGAAATATTTGAAATTTTTCACATTCTTAACGTCAGATGAGATTGCTGAATACCAAAAATCAGTTGAAACAGCTCCAGAAAAACGTGAAGCACAACGCCGCTTAGCACGAGAAGTAACAGAATTTGTTCATAGTCCAGAAGCTGTAATTGAAGCCGAACATATTTCTGCAGCTTTATTTTCAGGCGAAGTGAAAGAATTAACGACGAGTGAAATTGAACAGGGGTTTAAAAATATGCCTTCTGTTGAATTAGCAGCAGAACCAGAGAATATTGTTGAGTTATTAGTAAATACAAAAATTGAATCATCAAAAAGACAAGCACGTGAAGATATCACTAACGGGGCTATTCGTATTAATGGTGAAAAAATTCAAGATTTAGATTTTATGATTGATCCTGCTACAGAATTTGATGGCAAATTTGTGATTATTCGTCGTGGTAAAAAGAAATATTGGTTAGGACGCGTTAACGCATAATGGCACTATTTTATGTAATAGCTTTTCTTGTGGCGGGGATTATTATTTCAAATGTAATTCACGAAATTCTTCCTAAAATACCAGATGCTTTTATTCTTATTGTAATTGGTCTGTTGTTGTCATTAGTACCAGTCATGGCTAATTTCGAATTAGAACCAGAATATTTTATGTTATTCATTATTGCACCACTTATGTTTAATGATGGGCAAAAAACATCTGTTAGGGGGATCCGTAAAAATTTTCATGCGATACTTTTATTATCAGTAGTTTTAGCGCTTATTACAGTTGTAATAGTAGGGTTGTTAGCGAATCGATTAGAAGTTCGATGGACATTGCCACTTGCAATAGCACTAGCTGCGATTGTGACACCAACTGACGCCATAGCAGTAAAATCCTTAACATCAGCATCAAAACTTGATTCAGGGGTTAATACTGCCTTAGAATACGAATCATTATTTAACGATGCAAGTGGATTAGTGATGTTAAATTTGGCATTATCTGTGATGGAAAAAGGAACATTTTCCATCTATAGCGGATTATTTCAATTTATTTTTGTTGCAGTTGGTGGTATTGTAGTTGGGGTTATGGCAGGTGGAATCTTAGTTATCGTTAGAACGTATTTTAATAAGAGGGTAACTTCACCAGAATTAACGATTATTCCAATTGCGTTGTTAACACCATTTATTGTTTATTTATTGGCGGAAAGTCTAGGGACATCGGGAATTATTGCTGTTGTAACTGCAGGGATTGTTCATAATATTGAATCCGAGCGTTTAAAATTAACTGCAACACGTGTCCAGTTAGTTTCGTCAACAATATGGGATACGTTGACCGCAATGCTTAACAGTATTGTATTTATTTTATTGGGAATTAGTTTACCTGAAATTTTCCGGGCACTGATTAAACTTGGAACGAGTCAGTCGTTTGAGTTGTTGAGTCTGGGTTTGATAATCTATGTAGTCATGATTGGTATCCGATACACTTGGGCATTAATTGGAAAAGAACCACATATTGCTGCCTTTTTCGGTCCTTCAAAATCAAAAAAAAGACGAAAAAATGCATTTGTTTTTGGGTTGAGTGGGGTACACGGAACAATCACGTTATCAATGGCATTTTCATTACCAATGTTAATAAATGGACGGGCTTTTCCGTATCGAGAAGAAATTTTAATCATTGCAACTACTGTCATATTATTAAGTATGATAACACCAGCATTAGTGTTGCCTAAAATCTTACTAGCTAAAAAGTTATCATTTAATAAAGAAGAATTAAATTTTTCACGAATACAAATGATTGATTACGCTAGTTTACATTTAACAGAACGTATTCAATCTAACGATGTGAGATACGCGGTGATTCAACAATTACAATCACAAAAAGGGTTTAATGATATTCAAGGGTATGATAAACATCAAGAATTATTTAAAAAAATTAATGAAATTGAAGATGAATTTTTAAATAGTAATGAGATAAAAGAAATTTATCCTGCCCGAGTACTCAGTACGTACAGAAAAATTTTGGATACAGATTATGGTGGACAACGATTAAGTGTTAATCGAATCATTCGATCAGTAGAACATCAGGTTAGGCATGAAGCGTGGCATATTAGCCATGGGCAAATAACTCGTGGACAGAGAAGTAAGGCCAGGAAACAATGGGCTAAAGATAATATAGAAAAAATGCAAATACACAATGATTTCCGATCATTATTATGGGACTTGGAGAATCAATTGCATGAAGTAATTGAACAATATTTACATGATTTAACAAAAGAACGTTTGGCTAATGCACATGGACAACTAGATGATATTCAGAATGTTGAAAGATTTATCGAAGATCGACAAAGACACTTTCGTAGAGATTACGAAGAGAATGAAAAAATATCAGTAGATTTATTTATTCAAGCATTTCAATTAGAATATAATTATGTTCAAACACAATATATAGCAGGAATAATTAACGAGCAACTTGCTAATAAGTTGTATGATGAAATAAATCAGGCGCAAACACTACAAATGCAGCAACTATTAGTTGAACATTAAATAAAAAATAATTTCAAAAATCAGGATTAATAGTCTATTTTTGAAATTATTTTTTTATTTAAGACCTATAAAGTAATTAAAAGTACAGATGTATACGATTACATCAATATTTTTAGATTTAATTTAAATAAAGGCTTGACGAAGGTCATTATTCTTGGTAAAGTAATAAACGTTGCCTCAGTAGTAAACAACTAATTCAAATGTGACCAGTTAATTAATTAAAAAAAATCTTGACAATTAACGAAATCCTTGATATGATATAAAAGTTGTCAAAAGCAACCAAGTAGATCTTTGAAAACTGAACA